>JASFLR010000278.1:0-5219 GCA_050117995.1 Anaerolineae bacterium | reverse complement strand
GAAAGCGATCATTGTTCTGTTTGCCCTGGTCCTGCTGATAGCCCCCCTGGTTGTGCGCTGGTTCTACTACTACGAGGGCAGATACGTCTCGGCAGAGGCCCCGCGACCGGACCTGGGCCAGATCGACGAGCCTCTGCCAGAGATGGAACCGTTCTCTGACGTCGAAACCAGCGAAACTCTCGGCACCGTACTTGTCGATCTTGCCCACGAGAATCACGTGGATATGGCCGAGTTGAATGTGCTTCAGGCCAGGCTCGCGGCCCGCGGGCAGAGGCTGCAGCCGATCTTGGATCCCTACGAACTGGCGTTACAGCTGCGACATGCCCAGGCCCTGGTAATCCTCTCGCCCGGTCTCGACTGGACTCAAGAGGAGATCCAACAGGTGCAGAGATTTGTGGAAAAAGGAGGGCGCCTGTTGCTGGCAACCGATCCCACCCGCTATGGCATCCTCTACGACGAGTGGGGATACTACGTGGGGATCGACCCCGATGTTGCGCACATCAACGACCTCGCCAGCCAGTTCGGTCTGGTCTTTCAGGACGACTATTTGTACAACACTGTGGAGAACGAGGGGAACTTTCGCAATATCATCCTGACCGACTTGGCCGACGAGCAGGTGACCAGCGGTTTGGACCGCATTGTGTTCTTTGCCGCGAACTCGATCGCATCTGCGGAGCCAGCGCTGCTCACCGCAGGCGGCGAGACCCGCTCTAGCACGAGCGAGCGCACTGAAGACCTGACGGTGGGCTTGCTGGCAGCCGACGGCGCTGTGCTGGCCCTCGGCGATCTGACCTTCATGATCGAGCCCAACAACGCCGTCAGTGACAACGATCAGTTTATCGCCAACATCGCTGACTTTTTGGGGAGTGGCCAGCGGACCTATGAACTGGCAGATTTTCCCTACTTTTTCCGTGACGAGGTGCATTTGGTCTATGCCGGAGCACCGTTGTTGGACAGCAACCTGGTGCAAGAAGGCAGCGCCTTGCAGGCTCAGCTAGCAGAGATCGGAAAGACGCTCACAGTCCGAGAAGAGGAGGATGGCGATACCGACACCCTCTACCTGGGTCTCTACGAGCAGGCTGAGGAGGTCGAGCCCTATCTGACTGCCGCCGAGGTCACCCTCGTGTTCACGCCCACTGTGGTCCTCGAAGACGATGATGCAGATGCGGGCGAGTCCCTGGACACCAGCTCGACAATCACTGTCACAGTGCAGCCCACTTCTACAGACTCCCTGGAGGAAGAGGCAGAATCGCCAAACACGGGCAGGAACCGGATCGTCGTGGCTCCCCTGGGCGAGATGTCCCCTGCCACGACGTCTCTGCTACTGCTCCAGAGCGAGGGCAACCGGGAGATACTGGTCGCTCTGGCCAATTCGGAGGAGGGCCTGACGAATACGCTGGCGCGACTGGCAGCCAACGACCTCACAGGATGCCTGATGCACGAGGTAGAGGCCACCGCCACCAGCCTCCTGGCGCTCTGCCCCAGCGGAGAGCTGGCAGAGGAGGGAGAGGAGGGCGGCTGGCAAGGACAGGAGCCTGGACCATTGCCGCCAGACGAGACCGAGTCCGGTGCCGAGCCTGAGCCCGAGGAACCACCCACCGAACCGGTGGGGAGCATCATCATCGTCTCCCTGGACGAGGGTGTGGGGCGGTACGATAGCATGACCAGTGCCCAGGACTATACCGAGATCCTGCAGGAGAGCTACGAGGTCTCTATCTGGAGTGTCGCAGAAGCTGGCTTGCCCAGCCTGGATGATCTCATACTCTTTGACCTGTCTATATGGACTATGGGCGACTACGAAGAGGGATTGGGGATCGAGGCCAGCGACCTGCTCTTCAACCTGATGTTTGAGGGCGTGCCCGTTGTCCTGTCCGGCGCCTATATCAGCGACTCGGCCTCAGAGCTGGTGCAACGGGACATCCAGGTAAACGACGCCAGCCACCCCCTGGCCCGGGGATTCGAGGTCGGGGAGGTCATCGAGTTCGTCATGCCCCCATCAGGTAGCGAATATGAGATGGCTGTGCTGGATGAATGGACCGAAGAGGATGGCGACATCGTCTTTGTCCGAGGGCCCAATAGCGAGGCAAGCGAGGTGCCCTCAGTAGTCGCCATAGTCGATGACTTTAGCGACTTCCGATTGGTCTACGTCTGCTTTCCCGTCTACCTGTTACCCGAAGGACCCAAGGAGCAGTTCGTGAGGAATACCTTGTCTTGGCTACTTAACCCCTGAGCGGGATGGAGGATATATGGCCCCTGGCATACTTGTCATCGATCGGAACGAGGCATTTGCCACCATGCTCAAACAGATGCTAGAGACCGATGGCGGCTACAAAGTGCGCGTGGCGCAGAGGGGCAGTGATGCACTGGCCCTGTTGCGGGAGGAGAGCTTTGTGCTAACCATCATCGACATGGATCTGGACCCAGACGATCTGGACTGCGAGGGTCTGATACCCCGAGTGCGGGAGATGCAGCCCTCCATGCGGTTGATGCTTATCCCGCTCATGGGCGAGAGCCTGCCATCAGAGGTCAAGCAGTCGGACATCCAGGGGACCCTGTCAAAGCCGTTCTTCGCCGACGATCTGCTGCCCCGCATTAATGATACGCTGAAGAAAGCAGTTCATCCCGCAGAGCCGCAGCCTGACCCTGACCCGGCGCCAGGACGGCAAGCCTCGGAGGAGCTGGAAGCGTTCCTCTACCAGCTGGCCCGCGAGATCTATGCTGATGCGGTGCTACTGCTCTCGACCAGAGGAGGTACAGGCCACCTGATCGCCCACGCATCCTCCCGAGATGAGAAGAGCACCATGACACTGGCAGACCTGAGCATGGACACGATCCGCGCTGCCCAGGCCGCAGCCCGATTCTTAGGACAGCCGGACAGGCCCTTTGAGCACAATATATTTGAAAGTGACTCGCTCCGGCTGTACGCAATGTCCCTGCCCGGAGAGATGCTACTCACGGTGATTACGCCCACGAGCACGCCCCTGGGAACGATCCGGCACAACCTACGGCGTGCGGCCCGCGAACTGAGCCAGCTTGCGCCTGTATGATTTTTCCCTGGCAGCAAGCCGAGCATTGACGTAAGTATGCTTAAATTCTTGGGCTTCCGAAATCTTAAGATTTCGAGCCTTGGGACGGTCTCCAGATACTAGATGTAGAGGAGAGCAGTCCCGCATCCCCAAGATGTAGATTGATGCCTGCCTGGCGCTAGCAACTATCTATTCTCGAAGCAGCAAAACTCGCTTGCCAAATCGCCCCGCTTTTGCTACAATGATATGCGACCGTAGAACAGGCGAAGGGGAACAGATCCGGTGATTTACACCGAGTTTTTGGTGAGAAAGCACCTCTGGAGCAAAGCCAATAGCGATTGCCATGCCTATCCATCACTCCGGCTCAAGAGGTTGCTGCCCCATCTTCGGCCTTCACTTCGCGGTCAGACCACCTTATAACCGATAGCGACACGCGGACGCCCTCAACGTTTCTGCGTTGAGAGCCCTACATGATGACGGTGGCATATCATGCCGTGCTACGCCGCCCTGCCGCCGCGCGCGCCGGGAACGAGCACCAGACCTGGGGGATGAGTGGGTTCAACTACTAGAGAGATTCGGACGGCAGACCAGTCGATGGCCGACGCCGAGAAACATTGGCAAGCAACACTGGGCGAGCTACAGCTGCAGATGACCCGTGCCACGTTCGATACGTGGCTACGGGGCAGCCAGGTGATTAGCTGCGAGGATGCACTCTACACCGTATACGTCCGGCACGCCTATGCCGTCGACTGGTTGCAGAACCGGCTGCTTGCTGTCGTCAAGCGCACGCTGCAACGTCACGCTGGCCCCGATGCGGAGATCGAATTTACGGCCCGCGCTCCCGAAAGCGATGAGAACCTGATCCTGGTACCGGAAACGGTGCCCGAGGAGCCAGAGACAAAGCAAGTCAAGAGCTCAGAAAGGACGAACGGACGGCCGTCCACCGTGCTCTACCCCCAGTATACCTTTGATACCTTTGTCGTGGGAACCAACAACCGGCTGGCCCATGCTGCCAGCCTGGCTGTAACTGAACGGCCCGCACATGCCTACAATCCCCTCTTTATCTATGGTGGTGTAGGTCTGGGCAAGACACACCTTCTCCATGCCCTGGGTCACGCAGCCAAGGAGAGGGGGATGTCGGTGCTATACGTCTCCTCCGAGTGGTTCACCAACGACCTGATCAATTCCATACGCTCGCAAAAGACCGAGGCCTTCCGCGTCAAATACCGCAACAACGATGTGCTGCTGGTTGATGATATCCAGTTCATCGCTGGCAAAGAACGCACCCAAGAAGAGTTCTTCCATACCTTCAACGCGCTGCACAGTGCCGGCAAGCAAATCGTCGTCTCCTGTGACCGCCCGCCCAAGGCGCTCGTTGCGCTGGAGGATCGGCTCCGCTCCCGCTTTGGTTGGGGGCTGATCGCCGACGTGCAGCCTCCCGACTTTGAGACGCGCATCGCCATCCTCCGGGCCAAGGCCGAGGGCTGTTCATCGCTGGTCCCTGACGAGGTGCTGGCCTACATCGCCCGCAAGATCCCCAGCAACATCCGCGAGCTGGAGGGCGCACTGAACCGGGTGCTCGCCCACGCCAACCTGATGCACACTCCCCTCACGCTGGAGACTGCCGAGCGAGCGCTGGAGAACATCCTATCTCATGTGACGGACCTCTCACCGGAGCGGATCCTGAAGGAAGTCGCGCAGCACTTTCGTCTCTCAGAGGAGCAACTCACGGGACGGGGTCGCGCTCGGGCCATCTCTGTCCCTCGCCAGCTGGCGATGTTCCTGATCCGCGAGGAGACCGACGCCTCCCTGCCCCAGATCGGCCAGATTCTTGGAGGGCGGGATCACACCACCATTCTGCACGGCTGCGACAGGATCAGCAGCCAGATCGAGACCGATGAGCAGCTCCGGCGCGACTGGCTGAGGATCAAGCAGAGGTTGTCAGAGGGCAACGGAGTTCGTTAGGACAACCAGAGAGAAAGCCAATGGCCAAACAAAGCCGCCGGAGATGGTGCCGGCGGCTTGATTCGATCGTCGCACACGCTCAGCAGGTTGTCTGAACCCTCGGGACGAACCTCGGGCTAGCCCTCCAGTGCTTCCAGGCGGGCCTGCAGGCGCGTGCGGCGCTCCTGTGCCGACGCCAGCCTGTCCCGCTGCTGCTGTACTACGTGCTCTGGCGCCTTGGAAGTAAAG
>JASFLR010000277.1:0-5251 GCA_050117995.1 Anaerolineae bacterium | reverse complement strand
ATGTCAAGGGAAGCGATGGCCAGTGATGCCATCGCATACAATGACACCCCGCTGCAAAACCTGACAGAGGAACGCATCGATTTCTAGCCGAGGACCTGGGCCATTCGCAACACCCGATTGGGCCAAATGGGTCATCACCGAGGCATTGGCTATGACATTTCAAACCCGATAGCCCTATACTCGTTCTCGCATGGCCTCCCGTGAGCGACGTACATCTTGCCTGTACCTAGCTCGGCGACCCAAGAATAGATGGTGCCAAAGGGCTCAGACCTGGTCTCGCCATGGTCACAAAGACCGATCTCGTGGTCGCTACATAGCCTCTTTGCAGCATCCAGGTCAATCTGGCCTTTTTGGTCGTCGTACCAGGCCGCAATGCGCGCTCTGTGTCTGTAGACTATGTATCCTTCCTCAGCAATGCGTTCAAGGTACTGCATCTTGTCTGATTGGAACATGTTGATGGCTGACAGCATGCCGTCATTTGCAGAGACAGCATCTACACCTTCCGGCGCGACCTCCACGCGAGCGAGCCGCCCCTCCTTGTCTGCAATCAGGAACGACACGGCCTCGTGATGTGGAACTCGCTTGAGATAGTCTACCGCGTCCCGTGTGTTCGAGTACGTATCCAGTACCCAGCGTGTAGCGAGGTGAAACCGCAGACCAGGCTTTGGCTGGTTCTGATACCAGATCGCTGCGCTAGAGACCGCAAGCCCCTCTTCATTGACGCCACCATATCGTCCCACATCTGCGAATCCAAATCCGATATGCGGTATGCCTGTACTTGCATGCGTTCTGAAACAGGTCACATGCTCTTGATCCTCATCAAGCCAGTCATGATTGCGTGCAAAGATCGTCTTCCCATTTCGACATTGACTTCCAGAGACGGCAATGACATTACATGCCGACAGCTCCCAGTAGCCCAACGTCATGTTCGCCAGGACCAGGTCGTATTCACACTCGCACGCGTCAGCGATCCCCCTCATTTCCTCGAGTAGTCCTGGAGCATGGGCTGCGATCTCACGCTCACATGCCCTGACAAACCCGATCTTGGGTTCAGTTGGCTGTTGCCACCACGAGTTGAGCTTGTTCTCAGCCACAACCCGCCCATAGTTGAGACCCAGTTCATAGTATGAGCCTGCTACTTCAACCTGATGCATCAGAGCTTTCTCCTTTGGGTATTGTCACTTTGAAATCGTGGGGCCGAACACTGCAGGAGACGTTCGCCCTATGTCTCCGCTGGCGCAGTCACAGGGTGTCTTCCTCTTGACTGGCTAACGCTCCAGTTCAGTGGCGAGGCGCCTCCGCTCTGTACGCCGCAACCGGTCTTCATGCACGAAGGCCCAAGTGCTCTACCAGTAGCTTCCAACTCGTGCCCACCTTGACCAGTACACATGTACCTCTGCCACCACCGCTGGCGGGCTTTCCATCAATGAGACCAGTCCAATCAAACTCAAACAAATAGGCTGCATATTCGCGGTCTTTTCGTACCCAATGCACGTTCGAGACCCTATACGTTTCGTCTGCGATCGCACCAAAGTTGCCTGTAAAGGCACGTCGAACAGCGTCCTTACCTCGATGGACTGTCCCTGAAGAGAACGTTATGCAGGCGTCTTGGTGGATAAGGGGTTCAACCTCCACCCAGTTCTGAGTAGCGAGGGCCGTCTCGTACGCTTTTACGAATTCTTCAGGTTCCATGGCTCTATCCTTCGTAGCCCAACCATTGAGTAGACCAAGCGATTTCGTCCTCTCTGCCCAAAGCTCTAGACTGAATCGGTTCGGCATAATGTACCGATAGGCTAACTTGTGCCGAATCCTGGACAGAATATCTGAAATCGCAGTGGGTAATCTGGCATTGGCGCAGATCCGCGAATGAGGTCATTATCCACCCGAGATCCGTTTCTGTCAAGGGCAGGAACCGCCCATGGGAGAGCGCCGCCCAAAGAAGCTGTTGGCTCAAGTCCGCGCCTTTTGACACGTTGGCGAAGAGACGCCACCTGACTCGAGAAGCGTTGCTAGCGCACGGACCGCACCTGCGTCGGCTGGATCAAGCACCACATCGATCGCAGCTTGCAGCCGTCAAGATAAGCCTTGCTGTCAACCTTCACTGCCCAGGATGTCAGGCAACAGGAGAGAGACTTGACTGCGGCCTGTGATGCATGTTATAGTGTACCCGCTCACGACATAGCTCATACTGTGAAGGACCCTAACGACCTGATGGAAGAATTCCAGGAACGCATGGTATCGGTCACTACAGAGTTCAAGGGAGGATAGGGCCAATGAACGGCAGCTCCTCTGGCCGCCCCTTGCGCCAGACCAGGCTCATGGAGGTAGCCCTGATCCTGATTCTGCTGCTAGCCGCCGCACTGCGATTCCACCAACTGCATGTCAACAGCCTCTGGGACGACGAGCGCTGGGAAGCTCGCAGCGCGGACAAGGAGCTGTCAACGATCCTGAGCGAGAATCCGCTTGCGCTCAGGCACGCCGTCGCACACGTCTTCCGGTCCATCGGAAACCAGGAGACAATCTTTCGCCTTCCCTACCTGGCCTTTGGCCTTCTGGGTATAGCCATGATCTTCAAGACGGGCAAGGCGCTTTTCGATGACACGGTCGGCCTCGTAGCTGCATTCCTGCTGACGGTATCAGCGTTTCACATCGAGTATTCGCAAGAGGGACGGAGCTACTCACTCACGGTTTTCCTTGTCCTGGCATCGCTCTACTGTCTCTATCGCGCACTGCAGGACAACCACGCGAGACACTGGGCAGGATTCGCCATCCTCATAGCCCTGAGTATGAACAACCACGTCACGGCTGCTTCGGCAGTCGCCAGCCAGGTCGTCTATGGTGGGCTCGTGCTCCTGGGGGAGAGACTCTCGCGAACAGCGCCTCGATCCCGTGCCCACAGCCTGACATCGGCGAATCTCCAGAGCTGGAAGACCAGACTGCAGGCCTGGGCACGATGGGCTCGCTCGTCAAGAGAGGTAATGCTGATCTTGAGTTCTGTCCTAGGCGTGCTATTGTTCGTGCTCACAAGCGGGCGATGGTTCGCCTACCTTGAGGGCATTGACGCAAGCATCGGAATCGTCAACACCTCTCCGAACTCGGCAGAAGTGCCGAATTTCGATGCCACCTTGGAGAACCTCTTGAGGTGGTACGGGACGGGTAGAGGGATCGGCTTGTATCTCTTTGCCGGGGCCTTTGTGGCAGGATTAGTGGCATGCGCGGTGAGGCGCCAGTGGAACCAACTGGTGCTTGCCACGGTCTGGATCTTACCGCCCTTGCTGATCCTGCCACGGATATCCGGTACTGCCTACTTTGGTCCCAGACACGTCATCTTTCTCCTGCCCATCTATCTCCTCTTTGTGGCCAAAGGGTTAACCGCCATAGCCCAACTCACTGCCCACTATTTGGGTCGCCCCCTGGGTCGCAGGCGCTTGGTCTGGTCCATTAGCCTCCTCGTGACGCTGGGAGTCATCTCGGCGCTGAGCGTGAAGCCAGTGCGATTGTACTATGACCGAAGAAATCCCGATTGGAGGGGGGCTGCTGCGATCCTCCGTGAGCGAACAGGGCCAGGAGACATCATCTTCTACCTGCCTTGTCTCCATAGCGAGGCGCTGCCGTTCTACTTGGGGAGCTATCTAGAGGATGCAGGCGTCGAGCTTGTCCATCGCGAAACCTTCGGCCAGAGCGAGCTGCCTGCAGACGTGTGGTGGGTGATGAGGACCATCATACCAGGGTACAGACTGGGTCCACCCGTCACGCTCGAGTCGACACTTGGTCCGGGCTTTGAAGTCTACAACCTGGACGATACAGCCGTGGTCCGCCGCAAGACACCTGTCAACAACCAGGCAGAGTTTCATCACTTGGCCGCAAGGCTCTATCTCGTGCAGGCCCTCTTTGACCTCCCTAGATGGACCTTCTGCAGTACCTTTGGGCTGGCTCGAGTCTATGAAACGGGACCTCTGGCCCTTGCCACTATTCCTGGATGCCCAGCGGAATGGGCGGACCCTGCCGGCTACGTCGCCTCAGTGCCGACCCTGATTGAGGAAGGGCAACTCGAGCAGGCCGCGAATCGCGTTGAGGAAGCCCTGCTTCTGCACGAAATCGCCCGTCCAGAATTCGGAGAGATAAGCGAAAGCAGTGTGCCTGCGCTGTCCAGATTGAGGGAGGCATTGATGGCCGCTGGACAGTACGATTGCGCGCAGGAGCTCTACTCCCGGGCTGACGCCGCCCGTCACTGACGTTATTGTGTCTGCGCAATTCTAGACCTTGAGCGAGCCACGGAATCCCCTGGCGGCATAATAGCAGGCCGCACTGTTGTGATACACGAAGACGGTGTTGTAGCGGCGATCAGCAAAGAGGGCACCTCCGAGTTCTCTGATTTCAGAAGGTGTTTTCACCCAGCTCGACGTCTTTGTGTCGAAATCTCCAAGTCGCTGCAGCTCCCGATACTGATCTTCGGTTAAGAGTTCGATGCCTATGGCAGCTGCCATATCAATAGCATTGTTCTCTGGCCCATGTTCTCTCCTTGATTCTTGGCCTTCACGGTCGTAGCAAACACTTCTGCGACCTCTTGGGCTTTCCGCCGAACAGTCATAGAACACGTATTCGCCAGTCCCTGCATCATAGTCAACAACGTCCGGTTCACCAAAAGTTCTTTCCATTTCATTCACTGACCACAGTTTCGCAGGATTCGCCTCCAGCTTTGCCTGCACGTTTCCCCATTTCAGACCTTGATGGCGACTCGTGTTATTCTCGAAACGGGCCTTCAATACGCTGAGCAGTTCTTCACGTTGTTCTGGTGATAGCTCCCTCTTGCTGCGATCGCTACCGCTCATGCCTTGGTATCTCCTCATTGAAACTGATAGCCGTTGGCATCACGTCCCACTTCGGCGCACCCACCCGGGTACCGAGACCGAATGGGTCCGGCATAGCACACTCAAGAGACTGGCTTATGTCGAATATCGGCTGGAGTATCTGGAACTGCAATGGGAAATCTGGATGCGGTGCAGATCCGACAATGAGAATAGTATGCACCTGAACTCCTTCTTTGTCAAAGGAAAGAGTCAGCTGCTGAAGATGAGCCAACGCCACACCGCGAAACGCATCGTTGGCGTCCGCGGGATGCAGCACGGCATGTATCTCCCGGTGAGCGTCTCACCTCAGTCAGCCTTCGAGAACCGTTGCGCCTACACATGACTCTACACGCTGCAGGTTCCCGAAAGCGCGCCCCCTGCCCAGGATCCGGGCGATGAGT
>JASFLR010000276.1:0-5255 GCA_050117995.1 Anaerolineae bacterium | reverse complement strand
AGAAGCAGGGCTGCTGATGCTCCTATTGTCACTCCCCATGCTGCTCGTCCAGTTGGCCAGGCGAGCGGCAGAAGCAATAACACACCTACAAAGGTCAGATTGTAGATAGCCGTGGCCAGGGCCGGACGGGCAAAGCGTCGGTACACTTGTAGCGCGGCGCTTGCCAGTGTCACCCCGCCCATCAGGCAGATAGCTGGTGACATCAGCCGCAAAGCTTGGCTGGACTCAAGTCGCTCCAAGGGACCAAAGCCAGGCGCGAGCCAGCGAAGATAGAGCGGGGCGGTAGCCACCAGGATTACAGTCAGCGCGAAAAGCAGTATCAGCAGCCCGAGAGCTACACGCAGACCAAATCGCCAAGCCGGCCTTTCGCCCGCGCGCAGCCTAAGGTCGGAAAAAAGCGGTATGAAGACGGGCGTCACGACGATCGGTAGGGCAAGAAACAGGACCTCTGGCACTGCAAAGGCGACAAGGTAGATGTCAGTCGCGCGGCCAGCGCCGAGCTGGTGAGCTAACGTCGCCTCGCGAAGAAACCCGCTAATCGTTGCCGCCGCAAAGCCCAGCATCAAGATCAGCGTGGCGCCATAGTCCTCCCGGTGCATCTTGGCGTCATTCCCCCACGTACTTCAATGCTTCGTACGTCATCACAGTCGCGGGTTCAGCTCCCTCGAGCTGGGCAAATAGGACGTACGTCCCGGGTTGGCTCATGAAAGTAGCTGGAACGGTCACATTCGCAACGCTCTCGTCGTTTATCAGACTGGTCAAGGTCAAGACCTGTCCTACGCGGCCCGTCAATCGTCCATAAGCCAGGTATGCGGGCTTGGGCATGAAGTTGACTCGCAGAAGACCATGGTGGGCTTCCATGGCGCCGCCCGCTGCAGACGCACTGACATAGTAGTCGCGGAGACTCCACCAGAAGACCCGCTCCACCTGAGGGAAAGCTGAACAGGCTCTGTATACTGTGCCGACAGCCTCCGCCTGCAATTCCTCGGACAAGTAGCGTGACTGCTGAGCAGGAACTGCCACCGAACCATATCCGGTTTCCGTGATCCAGATCGGCTTTTCCTGGTCGCCAAATCGGGACATGACGTCGACGATGGTCGACAAACGCTCCTCGTACCAGTTCTCATCGGGCGGGCCGGGTTGGTAGGTGTGGATGTTCAGAGTGTCAAAGAATGGTCGTGCCCCGTCACCTGCATCGCCGTCACCATTGGGATCATACAACTGCTCAAGTGCGGTGATCAGGTCCTGTTCGCCCTCAGCCCAGAAGATATCAGCAATTGCTCCGTTCAGTACGTTGCATGTTGAATCCGCGGCACGAGCACCCTCGTAGCCCGCGCGCAACAGCAGTAGATACTCTTCAGAGGTCCCAGTCCAGAAGCTGCGGGCACCCTCGACTGCCTGGTTCTGAAGTGAGTTGGGCTCATTCCAGATCGCCCAGTCTGTGATGCCGTAGCCATCGGCCGTAATTGGCGAGGCGCCATAGGGCTTGTAGCGGCTTACAACATCGTAGACAAAGTCCCGGTAATCGGCAAAGTCAGCCGGTGGCGCGTGCTGGGAGTCAAGTGGGGCAAAGGACGCGGTGGAGGCCCACCGCGGGGTGTAAAGCAGCATCGGCACTAGCTGAAGTTCGTGTTGCTTGGCCAGAGCGACCACCTCGTCTGTGTCTTTCCAGTCGTAACGTCCCCGCTGAGGCTCGATCCGCCGCCAGTCAAAGTCCAGGCCGATATATCGGGCACCCGAAGCAGCAGCCAGGGCCACATCGAGCCCTCGATACTCGGGCAACAGCCAGGGGACCTGCACGCCAGACAACCCAAAGAGACCAGGCGAGATACCCTCGAGCTGCGGTGAGCCGGTGCCAGGAGCGATTAGCGTCAGGGTAATGACTTGGGCGGAACGAGGAATGGTGCTCCGCAACGTCAGTTCCACGTTCGCACCAACGTACCATGGATCGCTTGTTACCTCGACGGCGGGGGCTGGGAAGGCTTCACGCGCCGGCCCATCCTGGAGCGCCCACGCTACTGCTGCCGCCACCGTCGCAACTAGCAGGACAAGAAGCAGCCACCATCGGACAGATCTGCTCCTCAGCAGAGCTCCTCCCATCAACAGCCTCAAGGCCAGGTCGGTCGCTCAAGGCGGGGCTCGCCCCACCCTGCCCAGTCGTAGCGCTGGTCGCCAGCCGGGCCACTGCCCACGACCAGGATCAGCCGCACCAGTTCGCCCCCGAAAGACGACAGGTCTACCTGCAGGGGCACCCAACGCCTATCCTGTTGATGATGCTTGGGATCTAGGTAACTGCTGCGGACCAGTTGCATGCCAGCATTGTTTTCGACATAAAGGGAAAAGGTAAGGCCATCGCCCTCGAGGGTCCAGGCCTCAGGTGCCACCGCAAGATCCGCCCGAAATGTGGTCGCCGGCTCAATCTTGACGGGAAAGACCAGCGCCGTGCTGCCTGAAAGAGCCGGGTGGACAAACAGAACTGCGCGCTCCTCACCCAGGATCTCCCATTGCTCCAGCTTGACAAGTGCTGGATCCACCAGCCGCTCGGTGACCCTGCGATTGGCAATGATGTCGTAGTAGGCCTCTTGGGGCAAAAGGGCGGGGTGCACGGTCCACAAGAAAAACCATATGCCGAGAGCCAGTCCTGCAGCGAGGAGTACCAAACCGGATAGTTGAAGCAAGAGCCGCAGTCTGGAACTGTGCTGGATCGCGTTCCGATCTGCTCTACTGGCCTCGGGCTCTCTAGTACGAACCATTTCCCCGGATCACCTCTGGAACAGTTTGCAATAAGATATGGAGGTCCCGGCCCAGGGTGTAGTTCTCAATATAGTCCAACTCCAGTTGAACACGCTGCTCCAGCGTGAGATCCCCTCGGCCATTGATCTGCACTGGTCCAGTGAGTCCGGGCCTGATTCGGAGGCGCTGACGGTGTCGGGCGTTGTAATAATCCACCATCCGAACCTCTTCAGGGCGGGGTCCAACCAGACTCATGTCACCTTTGAGAACGTTCAGGAACTGTGGTGCTTCATCGATACTCCACCGGCGCAGGAACCGACCTACCCGTGTGGTCCGCGGATCGTCTCGTAGCTTGAACACCGGCTCATCCAGAGCTTCCAGATCGATCATCCGATCCAGTTGCTCTTCTGCGTTTTCCACCATGGTGCGGAGCTTGTAGATCTTGAAAACCCTACCGCGTTTCCCGACACGGTCTTGGACAAAGAAGGCGGGGCCTGGAGAGTCGAGCTTGACCAGGATCGCGGCTATGAGCACTATTGGTACTGACAGCAGGAACCCGATCGTGGCGCCGATGATATCGATCGCCCGCTTCACGGGCATTCGCCATCCTTTGTGTCGCACCTGATAGCTGGAAGCTGGTTGAACGGTTTTGGTTGCTGGAGCAACTTGGGTAACTTTCGTCGTTTCTGGCGTCTGCCAAGAACCTCGATGAGTTGCGAGTCCCGCTGCAAAGCCTGTTCCTAGTGCTAGTGCACGTAGCAATAGAAGGCCCGGAGCCACCATTGCTACTGGTGGATCTTTGCCGGCTGCGTCGATGAGAAAGGGCACCATGGTGAGTAGGCAGAGGAGCATCGCGACGACAAATCCCCATATCATGGGTTGCCAAAGCAGGGCGGAGAAGAAAAAGAACATTTGCAGCGCAACGAGCAGGATTTGGAGCTTTAGAATCTGCGGCGTATGCGAATCGTGCCATACCTTGTCAGGGTATCTCTTGGTGACTAGGACCTTCCAATAGCCGATTCTGAATTTGCGCCGCCAGTAGGTCCACACATCTCCAGGATGAGCTAGGTGATAGACCAAAGCATCCGGAATGAATACCATCTTTAGACCCTGGTGCGCCAGACGAAAGGAGAACTCCTGGTCTTCCACCGAGGCATTGGGAAAGGCAGGATCGAAACCCCCATTTGCCAGAAAGACCTCGCGACGATAGCCAGCGGCATACGTGTCAATAAAGTCGATGAATCTGTGCTGGGCCATGCGGTCGTACTTGGCCTCGTACTCCAGTTGGGCAAACCGGGCCACGATTTCCCTTTGAGGAGTCATATAGGCACCCTTGACACCTACCGTCTCTGTGTCGTCGAGAGCCGCGCACATGCGCTCGATCCAATCTCGGGCCGGGGCACAGTCGGCATCGGTGAACAAGAGGATATCTCCCATGGCGCGCTGCGCACCGAGATTACGGGCTGCTGCCGGCCCAGCGTGATCTTGCGTCACGAGCTGGACACCGGCGTGTGCTCCCACCCGTGCGCGGGTGTCATCGGTGGAACCGTCGTCGACGACGATGATCTCATAGGCTTCCATGGGAAACGTCTGGTCAGCCAAGGCGTCCAGACAGCGGTCGATGGTGCTTGCAGCATTGTAGGCTGGAACTACCACTGAGACATGAGGCTGGGTGGTCATGTTCCTGTCTCCAAAGTGCGCGGTGCTCCCGACTCGGTCCGGGAGCTGGGGCGGAGCAGGTGTCGGGAAAAGGTCCTAGCCGCCTTCAGGATGCGACCAGCTTCTGCTGGGTTGGTCACAGCCTGCCATGCCTTGCCTGCGATGTAGCGAGGTCGCAAGTAGAATGCACGGCGGGCCTGGTCACACCACGCTACCAGGTCCTCGGCCGTCAAACCCGGCTGGGCGAGCACAGTGCGGTGCAGACCCTCAGGTGTTAGCCACTGGCGATAGTCCCCGGTGCTCAGGTACCCGTTCTGCTTGGCCCACTCGTATGCCTCCGTGCCCGGGTAGACCATCAGAGGGAAAAACTGCGCCGTATCGGGGTGCAGCCGCATGGCAAGGTCCAGTGTCCTGGCCAAAGACTCCCGTGTCTCCCCGGGGCCGCCTGCCATGAAGCATCCATGGACTAGCACCCCAGCCCTCCGGGCATCCTCTTGGAAGCGATAGAATCGCTCGACCTTGATGCCCTTTCGCATGTTGTTCAACACAGCCTGGTCACCACTCTCAAAGCCAACGCACAAGAGGCGAAGGCCAGCTTGCCTAAGCCAGGTGAGCGCTTCGAAACTGACATTGGCCCGCGAGTTGGCTGTGAAGGGCAGCTGGTTGCCGCGCTGGATCAGTTCCTCAGCCAGTGCTCTGCACCGCTTCTCATCAACGGTGAGGGTGTCATCCTCAATAAAGATCTCTTTGACCTGAGGCAGTTCACGGGCCACAAACTCGAATTCCTCAGCCACATTGGCTACGCTTCGCTGCCGGTACTGATGACCTGTGATTGTCTGCGGCCACAGGCAGTATGTGCAATT
>JASFLR010000275.1:0-5255 GCA_050117995.1 Anaerolineae bacterium | reverse complement strand
GCGATCAAGGGGGCCGTTCCCGGGAGCAAGAACGGCTTGTTGTTGATTCGCGAGGCGCGCAAGACACGCCTGCGCAAAAAAGTGCGCAGATAAAGGCCGGATGTCTGTCTGTGGGAACGCGCATGACACATCGTCGGGGAGTGGTAGCAAATGCAAGTGCCTGTTTACAATATTCAAGGTGAGCAAGTAAGTGAAACTGAGTTGCGCGACGACATCTTTGCCGTGCCCGTCAGCGAAGCACTGATGCATCAGGCACTGGTGCGGCAGTTGGCCAACGCTCGGCTGGGCACACACGACACCAAGACACGCGGTGAGGTTCGAGGCGGTGGTCGCAAGCCGTGGCGACAGAAGGGAACCGGTCGGGCCCGCCAGGGCAGCATCCGGGCGCCTCATTGGCGTGGGGGCGGGACGGTGTTTGGGCCAAGCCCTCGCAGCTACGCGCAAAAGATGCCGCGCAAGATGCGTCGTCAGGCGCTTCGCTCTGCGCTTTCAGTCAAGGCCTCAGGGGCTCAGTTCAGGGTGCTGGATGAGTTGGAGATGAGCGAGCCCAAGACCAAGGAGATGCTGCGCATTCTGGAGAGTCTCGGAGCTGGCTCTTCGGTCTTGATCCTTCTGCCCCAGAGCGATCAGGTTATTCTGCGCTCGGTGAGTAACCTGCCAAAGGTCAGGACGTTGGTAGCGCAGTATCTCAATGTGCGCGACCTACTCAAGTATGATACCATCCTGATGCCCCTGGCCTCCCTTGAGGTCATCGAGGGGATTCTCGGTTAGGTAGCGCCAGGAGAAGTGCCATGAACATCTATCAAGTGTTGAAACGGCCGATTCTCACTGAAAAGACGGACTTTCAGCGAGACGACAATCAGTATGTGTTCGAGGTCGATCGTAAGGCCAACAAGCATCAGATCAAAGAGGCTGTGGAACTTGTCTTTGACGTTCAGGTTCTGAAGGTCAATACCATGGTCATGAAGCCGAAGCGACGCCGGTTGGGCCGCAAGATCATTCAGACGCGCCCTGCCTGGAAGCGGGCCGTAGTCACTCTGGCCCCCGGCGAGCGGATTCAGGATTTCTTTGAGGGAATCTAGGCTTGTTCGCCCTTGGGTATGTGTGGGGAGCCAAGTTGGCCCCGGCGCATGTAGCGAGAGCAGACAGGTGGCGAGGAGGCAAGCCCCCGGCAGGACCCCTAGGGGCGATGCTGGGGCCGGGTATCACCTGTCGACCGGCGCGAGAGCGCTGGCTAGCTTGCAGGAGTTGAAAGATGCCAATCAAAGTCTATAAACCGACATCGCCTGGGCGACGGGACATGACGGCCTCTACATTTGAGGAGATCACCCGGACCGGGCCAGAAAAATCGCTGCTCCGGCCTTTGAAGAAAAAGGCGGGCCGTAACTTCCGTGGCAAGATCACGGTTCGTCACCGGGGCGGTGGGCACAAGCGACGCTATCGCGTCATCGATTTCAAGCGTGACAAGTTTGGTGTGCCAGGTCGCGTGACTTCGATCGAATACGACCCGAATCGGTCGGCGCGTATTGCCCTGGTCGTGTATGCTGATGGCGACAAGCGCTATATCGTTGCCCCCGTCGGCCTCATGGTTGGCGACGTGGTGATGTCCGGTCCGGATGCCGAGATCCAACTGGGCAATGCCTTGCCTATCAGCAGTATACCGGTGGGTTCGACCATTCACAACATCGAGTTGCACATCGGCAAGGGTGGGCAGATGGTCCGCGCTGCTGGCACGTCGGCCCAACTCCTGGCCAAAGAGGGGCGCTATGCCCATGTCCGGCTGCCTTCGGGCGAGGTTCGGCTGGTGAATGTGCAATGCATGGCAACCATGGGCCAGGTGGGCAACACCGACCATGGCAACATCAAACTGGGGAAGGCTGGGCGCAAGCGCTGGCTGGGCTTCCGCCCGAGCGTGCGCGGATCTGCCATGGACCCGTCCTCTCACCCGCACGGTGGTGGTGAGGGACGCTCGCCCATCGGTATGCCGGGGCCCAAGTCACCCTGGGGTAAGCCAACACTGGGCAAGAAGACACGACGGAACAAGGCCACTGACAAGTGGATCGTCCGGCGACGCGGCAAGAAGCGGAGGTAGGAGATGTCGAGATCACTCAAGAAGGGACCGTACGTAGCTCCCAAGCTATTGCGGCGGATTGAAGAGATGAACCGGCCGGGCGTTTCTAGGCGCGTGGTCAAGACTTGGTCGCGGGCATCGACGATTTTCCCGCAGATGGTTGGCCATACCATCGCCGTGCATGATGGGCGGCGTCACGTGCCAATCTACATCAGCGAGAATATGGTCGGGCACAAGCTAGGCGAGTTCGCACCTACACGCACCTTCCGGGGCCATACCAGGAAAGAGCGCAAAACCCGGCGGGTCGTAAGGGCATAGGGGGCATTCATGGAAGACTTTGAGATCCGGGCGCAGAGCCGGTACGTGTGGCAGTCGCCGCGCAAAGTTCGCCTGGTGGTGGATAGTGTGCGAGGCATGGATGCGATGGAAGCTTTGGGCAAGCTGAATCTGATGCCGCAGCGTGCTGCCCAATCGGTGCACAAACTGCTGAACTCGGCTTTGGCCAATGCTGAGAACAACTATGGCATGGCAGGGGAAGACCTGTACATCGCGCACATCTCAGCTGACGAGGGGCCCATCCGCCGCTGGCGCCGGTTTGGTGCCCGGGGACGTTTCAAGCCGATCAGAAAACGGTCATCGCACATCACGCTGATCCTGCGAGAGAGAGTCACGACAGAGTTCTAAGGGGGGTAGTGCATGGGGCGCAAGGTACATCCATACGGCTTCAGGCTTGGATATATTTACGATTGGAAGGCGCGCTGGTACGCGGAAGACGATGAATATGCTGACTTGTTGGGTGAGGATCTCAAGGTTCGCGAGCTGATCCGCAACGAGGTGGGGCATGCTGGCATCTCCAAGGTCGAGATCGAGCGTTTCCCGCGGGCCCGGCAACTGTCGCTCAAGATCTGGACGGCAAAGCCAGGGATTGTGATCGGGCGAAAGGGAGTGACCGTCAACAACCTGCGCCAGAAGCTAGAGGAGCTGACCTCCAAGAAGGTCCATGTGGACGTCGAAGAGGTCTCCCGGCCCGAAGTGGACGCGCAATTGGTTGCGGAAGGGATTGCCCAGCAGGTTGAGCGGCGCATCTCTTACAAGCGTGCCATGAAGCAGGCTGTGCAGCGGGCCCTCCGTTTTGGAGCCGAGGGTGCCATGATCACCTGTTCTGGTCGGTTGCATGGTGCCGAGATGGCCCGCAGGGAGACCACGCGCGAGGGGCGAGTGCCCCGGCACACGTTGCGCGCTGACATTGATTACGCCCAGGCTGAGGCCCTGACGACCTTTGGCCGGATCGGGATCAAGGTGTGGATTTACAAGGGTGTTATCCTGCCCGAGAGGGATCTGGCGGAGGCAGGCAACGCCTAGCAAGCGCCCGGATCGAGGGGACTCGCGAGCCATGAGCCCGAGTCCCGGTCGGACGCAGTGATATCTGGTCGGATGGTCTGACCACGACCCGGAGAGGGAGAGTGTGGCATGTTGTTGCCGAAACGCACGAAATATCGAAAACAGCATCGTGGACGGATGAAGGGCCGCGCGGGCCGCGGGAACAAGCTTTCCTTTGGCGAGTTTGGCTTGCAAGCCCTGGAACCTTGTTGGATGACTAGTCGCCAGATTGAGGCGGCCCGGCGGGCCATTGTGCGTCATGTGAAGCGTGGTGGGAAGCTGTGGATCCGGATCTTCCCGGACAAGCCGGTGACGTCCAAACCGGCAGAGACACGCATGGGGGGCGGCAAGGGAGTGGTCGAGCAATGGGTTGCAGTAGTCAAGCCCGGGCGCATGATCTTTGAGATCTCGGGTGTTCCCGAGGAATCTGCTCGGGAAGCTATGCGGCTGGCATCTCACAAGTTACCCATCAAGACCCAGTTTGTAAGCCGCCAGGACATGGTTGGAGGGGCAGGATGAAATCTCGGGAGATCTGGGAGATGGAGCTGGGGGAGATCCAGGGCAAGTTGGATGATGCATATGCAGAATTGTTCAACCTGCGCTTTCAATTCTCCACTGGTCAGATGCAGAACAGCGCCCGATTGGCACAGATGCGCAAGGAGATTGCCCGGCTGAGTACGATCCTGCGGGCAAAGCAGTTGCAGAATATGCAGGGACAGGGTGTAGAATGAAGGAACAGAAACACGTTCTGATCGGTCGTGTGTTGAGCAATCGTATGGACAAGACCGTTGTCGTCGAGGTGGAGCGCAAGAAGCGTCACCCTCTGTACGGCAAGGTGATCGCCATGCGCAAAAGGTACAAAGCGCATGACGAAGAGAATGCATGCGAGATCGGTGATATCGTGGAGATGATCGAGTCCCGTCCCTTGAGCAGGGAGAAGCGGTGGCTGGTCACCCAGATTTTGGAGCGAGCCTAAGCCCGCCCAGGCCTGTCTTGGGGCAAGCCGGAGGAAAGAGATGATTCAGCAAGAGAGCCGACTGAAGGTCGCCGACAACACGGGGGCCAAGGAAATACTGACTATCCGCGTGCTGGGCGGTTCGACCCGTCGCTATGGTAGCGTGGGAGATGTCATCGTGGGCTCGATCAAGAGCGCTGCGCCGGGTGGTTCGGTGAAAAAGGGAGATGTGGTCAGGGCAGTGATCGTGCGGACGGCCAAGGAGCTTCACCGGCCCGATGGCTCTCACATCAGGTTCGACGAGAACGCCGCCGTGATCCTGGATCAGGCCAAGAATCCCAAGGGGACGCGTATCTTTGGCCCGGTTGCCCGGGAACTGCGCGAGCTCGGGTTCATGAAGATCATGTCGCTGGCGCCGGAGGTCCTGTAGGGCAGTTTGGCCAGTCGGCTATTGGAGAGAAGGACATGGAACGGATCAAGAGGGGCGATACAGTTGAGGTGATCGCTGGTCGGGATGCAGCAGACTCTCGTCGTGCTGGCAAGCCGTTGCGCGGCACCGTGCACCGAGTCGTCCGTGCATACAAGACCGATCGAGTGCACCGCAAAGTTGGCCGGGACCCGGAGCGGGACCGCGTGGTGGTGCAGGGCGTCAACCTGATCATCAAGCACCAGCGGCGTACCGGAGATGTGCGCACACAGTTTGGTCGGATCGAGAGAGAAGCGCCGATGCACATCTCGAACGTCATGCTGGTTTGCCCGGCGTGCAAAGAGGCGACGCGCGTTGGGTTCCGCACGTCAGTCGATGGGGTCAAGACCCGTTACTGCAAGCGCTGTGACGAGGCCATAGAC
>JASFLR010000274.1:0-5272 GCA_050117995.1 Anaerolineae bacterium | reverse complement strand
CACCAACGAAGCCACCATAGTCCGCGCCAGCGCCGTCTTTCCCGATCCGGTCGTGCCCGCGATCAGCACGTGGGCCACGTTTGGACTGGGCAGCCGCACCAGCAAGGGCACGCCCTCCTGGTCCAGGCCCAGCACCGCCGTGTGAGGGGGTACCGTCGCCTTCCCGGCCGAGTCGCACGCCGCCAGGCGCTGGCAGACGCGAAGCAGCGGCACCACTTGCCCCTTCTTACGCGGGACTTCGATCTCCACCTGGCCCTGGTGGCGCTGGACTCGACAGGATGGGGCACCTAGGCTGAGCGCGATCTCCTCCGATAGGTTGGCGACCTTGCGCACCTTGACGCCCAGGGGAGTGCTCACATGAAAGCGCACCAGCCGCGGCGTGACGATGCCGCCGGTGACCCGGGCGGGAACCTTGTGGCTGGCGAGCACCATCTCGATGCGATCGGCCTGGAAATGCAGCACGCGACTCACCGCCGACCTTCCCGCCTAGCCTGGAACCGCAACAGGCTCGTGACTCGGAAAGGCAACCACCTTGCCGATGGCGGCTGGCTTCCGGGCCTGAGCCTGCTTCTGAGCAGGAGCATGAACCGGCTCGCGCAGACTACAACCAGCGCACGAGCGTGGCCCATAGAGTGGGATCACCTTCGCGGCGCAGGCTGCATGCTCGAAGCTGAGCTCGTTCGGCCCGTCGTCCCAGATCTCGGTGCGTCCGTTGTAGCGCACAACCAGCGGGGATGGCGAGGTCTGCCGCAGCGAGAAGCGTAGGTGCCTGCAGTTGACAGTCCTGAACGGACATTCGCGACACAGATTTGGCGACACCTCGTTGTCACCTTCGCTGACCTTTGAGCAGATGATCCGCCCGTCCTTGCCAGCAGTCCGGTGCTCACAAGAGCTCAGTCTCACCGTATCTCTCTCCGACGCGCCAGTCCAGGGCAGTGTAGTCTCTGGAGACAGGCCCGGCTTCGGCAGGCGACGGGCTAGCTGCAGTTTCTGAACCATGCTTACCTCCCAACCAATAGATCCGGCTCACACGAGGATTAGAACACATGTTCTACTCCCGCATTATACCAGAACGGTTGTTCGGTGTCAAGGGGTAAGGGGCGGGCTGGCAAAGATTTAATACTACTTATGTCGCACGCAGTGCCACACGGCGACAGGTAACGGGATGCGCTGCCAGAGCCGGCCTGGCCCGACCCGCGTACCAATGTGGCAGCCGTCCACGACCAACCGCCTAGGCTGCAGGGGCAAGCAAAGCGCTGGTCACCCGGCGAGGGATTCCGTGCAAGGGGTGGGTGTTCTAGATACGCGACTTGCGGTATCTGGCAATGGACTCGTCCAGCTCTGCCCTAAAGCTGAGCCAGTCGCGCACACCCAGGACCACGCCAACTCGATCGGGGGCAAGCATGTATCTGCTCATCCACAGACGGAGCCAGGCAGTGCGATGGGGAAGCCGCTCCAGCTCGATCGACAGCACGGTATTGCCAAAAAGTGGCCTCAGGAAGCGTCGCTGAGGCCATCTCTGCTTGCTCGGAGGAAAGAGCCGGAAGAGCTCGGTGGGCCGCACGGCTTTGATCTCCTCGTAGCTGATATCAAGACGGTAGAAAGGCAGTTGCACCCGGAGCCCATGGATGGTACACACGGCATAGGCGCGCAGTCGATATACCAGGGTGAGCACGAGCACCAATCCACAGCAACTCGCCGCCACGGTGAGGAAGAATCGATAAGGGGCAAGCTTTTCGGGACCCCATATCAGCAGGGCCGCGCTGAGACTCACGATCAGAACCGTAGGCCAGAAGTATTGCTCACTGAGACGCTGGTGGTAGAGAAGTGGATGGCGCTTGCCACGCTTGGGCTGCTCCTTCGCTGGCGGTGGGTTGCTCACAATCTCGCTCCCTGGCTCTCGCTGGAAGCCTCAAGCCGCCGCGGCTCTATCATTGCTGCTGCCCCTGATAATAGTCACACAGGTCGCGCAACGAGCATTCCGGACATTCGGGGTTGCGGCTGGAACAGACGCGGCGTCCATGGCGGATCAGATTCAGGTGAAAGGGGTAGTAGTTCTCCTCTGGCACGATCTGCTCCAACTCGACGTGGGCCTTCTCGCGGGAGACCTTGGGGCCGATGAGCCCCAGTCGCTTGGTCACCCGGTGCACGTGGGTGTCCACAGGAAAGGCCGGTCGCCCGAGCGCAAACAGCAGGACGATCGCCGCGGTCTTGGGCCCGACGCCCTTGATGGAGCACAGCCAGTCTTTTGCCTCATCGACCGGCCAGTCTACCAGAAAGTCGAGATCTAGCTCGCCCCTCTCCCGCGTGATCAGGCGAAGTGCCTCCTGGATGCGCGGGCCTTTTTGGTTGGCCAGGCCTGCGGGACGGATCGCCTCGATGACTGCATCTACGTCGGCATCGCGAACATCTTCCCAGGTGGGCAGTTGGGAGCGCAGCCGATCAAAGGCCACGTCCCTATTGACATCGTTGGTGTTCTGGCTCAAAATCGTGCTGACCAGTTCCGAGACGGCGTCCATATGAGGACGCCAGGTCGGCTCACCATAAGCGTCCAGCAGCCTCTGGTTAACCTCAGCCGTCTTGACCTGCAAGTCTGTGCTTTCGTCGCTCATCTCCAGCCTCCGCCGTGATTGTACACGACGACGATGGTTTGGTCAAGTGCTGAATAACGTTCATTCCATGCGGAATACATCGTTTACGCTGTGTATAGATGCTCAGACACCTGATTCTATCGTGTCAAGGGGATTACTTGCATATCAACCTTGGGTCCTGCAGGAATCAGCCCCAAAATACTCCCTATGGTGTATTGCGGGCAGGCTTGCAGTGTGCTAAACTAGTTCCTGCAACTTATGTAGGTTATGGTTCGTTTCGGCGGAAACTCGGTGAATATCGACTGATAGGAGGGTCAGTACATGGAGAACAGAAGGCTTCTCACCGCCAAGGAGGCTGCTTCGTACTTGCGCATCAGCCTATTTACGCTGCGCAAGATCGAACAGCAGGGACTGATTGTGCCCTATCGCACCCCTGGCGGGCATCGCCGCTACAGTCAGGAGATGTTGAACGAGTATCTCGAAAAGAGCCGCATTCCACCCCAGTAGGAGATGGAGGACCGAATCCTTAGCGACTTGGTGGAAACCGATTTGCAGTGAGGCTGGCTTGCGGCCGGCATGCGTTTGTCAGGCCAAGACAGCCCCGAGGCACCCGACAGTGCGGTGCGAACGGGGCTGTTTTGCGTCTGGCAGCATCGCCCTCAATCCACGAACGCTGCCAAAGAGAGGTGCCCGACTTTACAAAAGAATGCACTTGCTGTATAATGTGGAAGGTGAGGACAGACACTGAGAGCACATCTCTCAGTTTTTTGTTCGCAGCGGGCCCTGAGGCTGTGCGCCTCAGGTGCTCTTTTTAGTCCCGCTTGCACAACAGACTACTGCAGATTCCAGGTTTCAGCCCTGGCCAGCCAACGGGCTTGCAGGTTGAAATCGCGGTATGGAAGATGAGGTAAATCTATGATGACCAATCAGGAAACCTTTCTAACCCCTGAAGGCTACAAGAAGCTGGAAGAGGAACTGGAACACTTGAAGAACGTGCGCAGGCCTGAGGTGGCCGCCGCCATCCACGAGGCCAAGATGGACGGTGACGTGTCCGAGAACGCTGGTTATGAAGAAGCCAAGCGCCAGCAGGGCTTTCTCGAGGGGCGCATCATTACCGTGGAAACGATGCTGAGAAACGCGGTGCTGATCGAGACGAATGGAGCCAGTGACACAGTGATCCTTGGATCCCGCGTGACCGTGGTCGAAGATGGCTTTGATCCGGAGACCTACACCATCGTCGGCTCCGCTGAAGCAAACCCCGGCGATGGCCGCATCTCAAACGAGTCTCCCTTGGGCAAGGCGCTCATGGGGCACAGAGTGGGCGATTTGGTGTCCTTTAAGGCGCCCGGGGGAACTGTGGAGATGAAGCTCATCAGTATCGAGTGAGTGCTGCGTACAACACGCCTTTCTGAAGAGAGCCACCGCTCTCGATAGCCCAGGAGACTGTTATGTCGGACGAGAATCTGACCGACCAGGAGAAGCAACGCCGGCTGAAGCTGCAGAAACTGCGCGAGGCCGGTATCGATCCGTACCCGCCGCGTGCCCGGCGCACCCATACCAACACACAGGCGATCGCCGCACTCGAGGAGGCAGCCGATGACTCCCCGCCGGTTGAGGTGACCGTCGTCGGCCGCCTGGTAAGCATCCGCGTGATGGGCAAGTCGTCCTTTGCCCACATCGAGGATGGTGGCGGGCGGATCCAGTTGTACCTGCGCCGCGATGCCCTGGGCGAAGAGCCCTATGATATGTTCCGCTACGACTTGGACCTGGGGGACTTTGTAGAAGCCACCGGGACCCTTTTCCTGACCCGGACTGGCGAGCCCAGCGTTCGCGTCGAACAGCTCCGGCTCCTGTCCAAGGCCCTGCGACCACTGCCTATAGTCAAAGAGAAGGATGGGCAGGTGTTCGATGCCTTCTCCGACAAAGAGCAGCGCTACCGACAGCGCTACGTCGACCTGGCAGTCAATCCCGAGGTCCGCGAGCTCTTTCGTACCCGCGCCCGGATCGTCTCTGCCGTCCGCCGTTTTCTGGATGAGCGGGGGTTTGTCGAGGTCGAGACACCGGTGCTGCAGCCGATCTATGGCGGGGCAGCAGCACGACCTTTTACTACCTATCACAACCAGCTCAAGCAAAAGCTGTACTTGCGCATCTCGGATGAGCTGTATCTAAAGCGACTCATCGCCGGTGGCTTTGAGCGCGTGTACGAGATCGGCCGCGATTTTCGCAACGAGGGTGTATCGTTCAAGCACAACCCCGAATTCACCCAGATCGAGTTCTATGCAGCCTATGCCGACTATAATGACGTAATGGCGCTGACCGAAGAGATGGTGGCCTATGCTGCACAGGAAGCCCTGGGCACTACCACGCTGGTCAGGAACGGGTATGAGATCGACCTGAGCCCGCCCTGGCGCCGAATCCGCCTGCGCGATGCCATACGCGAACACACCGGTATCGATTACGAGGAACACCGGGACGCCGAGAGCCTGTACAAAGCCATCGTGGAGATGGGGGGCACGCCAGAGCGCAAGAGCAACTGGGGCAAGCTGATCGATCCTACACTGATCAACTATGTGGAGGAGAAGCTAATCCAGCCCACTTTCCTGTACGACTACCCGCTGGAGGTTTCGCCTCTTGCCAAGAAAAAGCCGGATGAGCCTAACGTTGTAGAGCGCTTTGAGTTC
>JASFLR010000273.1:0-5275 GCA_050117995.1 Anaerolineae bacterium | reverse complement strand
TGGAGTAGGTGCCCTCAGAGGCGCTGCCGGAAAGGTCGATGTAGTTGACGCCGTAGGTGCCGTCGCAGCCAAAGAAGAGGGCGTCTCCCAGGCCAGCGCCGGCCATCTGGCTGACCAGCACGGCGGCGTCCGCGTCATAGCCACCATAGTAGACGAGCTCTGGCCCCAAGGTGGCGATGTCCGCTAGCTGGGCGCTATAGTCGGCCTCACCCGGGGTGATGGCCTGGATGCCCAACACCTCGCCGCCGAGATCTTCAAAGTTCTCGGTCATGACCTCGACCAAGCCCTGCCCGTAGGCACCGCCGTCGTGGACGCCTACTACCTTCCTGATGCCCAGCTCGTTGTAGATAAACTCAGCCGCCATCCGGCCCTGGTCGCCGTCAGAGAAGGCGACACGGTTGTAGACATTGGGGCCCCGTGCCGGCAGGCCGACCAGGGTGGTCGACGGCGAGACCATGGCAATGCCAGCATCCTCGTACACCGGGATGGCTGCCTCGGTCGAACCGGAGAAAGTGTGTCCGGCAACCGCTACCAGCTGCGGGTCAGCAGCCAGCTTGTTGGCCACTGCCGCGCCCTGCTCGGGGCTGCCCTGGGTGTCCTCTACGACCAGATCGATGGGGAAGCCCTTGATCTCGGGGTTGTCGACGATAGCCAGTTCTGCGCCGCGGGAGATGTCGATACCAAAGGCGGAGTAGTCGCCCGTCATGGGCCCGACATAGGCGATCTTGATCGAGTCGCCCGCCTCAAGCTCGACGCAGCCCCAGGCATCGTCACATGCGGCTTCAGGAGCGCTTGTAGGCTCTTCTGCCGCTTCAGTTGGCGCCTCAGTTGGGGCCGCCTCTTCGACCGTTGGGGTCGGTTCCGGTGTGTCGGTGCCGCCACAGGCTGCCAGCACCAAGCTCAGGATCAGCAAAATCGATAGTAAAGTAAACGCCTTTTTCATTTCGTTCTTCTCCTCATTTTCTGTGTTTGCTGCGTGTAACGTGTGGATCTGCCAAGTTCTTCCCCAGCACCACCCCCCTTCATCCATGCATACCACTCGTTGGCCAGGCCGGGGAGCAGCGCTGGTCTCCGGCACAAGTCCAGAGATTATACTCCAGACAGGCAGATTTGTCAAACACTCGAAAAACGCCCTGGCGCACGCCTGCACTCAACATCGAACGACACAACTCTGTCCTTGCGGCGAGTGAGCGTCCTTTGCGAGCGAGGTCCTCTCGCTTGCGAGAGGCGCAATCCCCAACTACGACCGAGGAGACCACTTCGCTGATGCTCACGGTGCCGGAACCGGTGTCATTCCAGGCGCAGCGAAGGAATCTCCACCTAAGTCAGAGGCGATGTTACCTATCGCTGTCCCCGGTAGCCCGCCAGCCAACCTCTTCTCCCCGCCTGGGCTCGCGTTGGACCACAGTCCAACGCGAGGTTCGCCTCTCCAACCTGGCCACAACCCGTTATCGCGATCCGCCCTGCCGTTGGGGCGGCGCCATCCGTGCTGTCTGCTGTAGAGGCGGACAGCAGCCCGTTTTCTGAACAGAACTGGTGCGCTGCCGCACTGTTGCCCCATCGCTTCTCATAGAGCCGTCAAAGAGAAGCGGGCTGCCGTGCGAGAGCGCACCATGCTTGAGATTACCTGGCAGTCACTGTCAGGCGTGCCTTCCGCCTACCGCCTTGTTGGCAATGCGTCGCCTGTATCTACTCCTGCTGTCGCTTGATCTCCTCCTCTACCAGGACCCGTCTGAGAATCTTGCCCACCATCGTCTTGGGCAACTCGTCGCGGAACTCGACGAATTTGGGCACCTTGTAGTAGGCCATATTGTCGCGGCAGTACTCGATCATCTCCTCTTCGGTTGCCGTCTGCCCCGGCTTGAGGACGACGTAGGCTTTTACCCGTTCGCCGCGCTCCTTGCCGACCGGCACCCCGGCGACCGTCGCCTCGAGGACCTTGGGATGCTCGTAGAGCACGTCCTCTACCTCGCGTGGGTAGATATTATACCCGCCTGTTCCCAGGATCATGTCCTTCTTCCGGTCCACGATCTGAAAGAATCCATCGGTGTCCATGCGTGCGATGTCGCCGGTGTGTAGCCAGCCGTCTCGCAGGGAGTTGGCGGTCTCGGTGGGCATATTCCAGTAGCCTTTCATGACCTGGGGCCCCCGCAGGCACAGCTCGCCGATCTCCCCGGTGTCCATGATCGTCTCGCCCGTCTCCAGATCCTTGATGACGGCCTCGGTGTCAGACATCGGCAACCCGATCCAGCTTCCCTCCTTGCGCTTGCCATAGATCGGATTGCAGTGTGTGACAGGGGTTGCCTCGCTCAGGCCATAGCCCTCCACCAGCTTGCCACCGGTAAGCCTTTCAAAGTCCTCCTGTACCTCTGGCGGCAGGCCCGCGGCTCCGCTGATGCAGGCGCGGATCGATGACACATCGTACTTGCCCACGTCGGGGTGGTTGATGACGGACACGTACATGGCCGGCACGCCCGGGAAAAGGGTTGGCTTGTGCTTGTTGATCGACTTGAGCACGTGGTCCAGTATGCGGGGATTGGCAATGAGAACCATGCTGCCGCCCATATAGATGGTGTGATTCATGCACACAGTCATACTATAGCTGTGGAAGAGGGGGAGAGCCGTGAGCATGATCTCTTCCCCTGCTTTGGAATCCCACATCCACCAGCGAACCTGTAGGGCGTTGGCCACCAGGTTGGCGTGGGTCAATTGGGCGCCCTTGGAGATGCCGGTGGTACCGCCCGTGTACATGAGCACGCCAGTATCGTCCGGTTTGACTTCGACCGGTTCGGGCTTGGCCGGGGCCTGCGCCAGGAGATCTTGGAACCAGTAGGTGTCAGCGTCTCCAGAGATGTCCTGGAAGTGGCCCTCTTTCTTCTCCACCGCCAGGGTGAACAGGAGTTTGAGCAACCCGGGAAAGTACTCCTTGACGCTGGTGACAATGACATGTTCTAGCTTGGTCTGACTGCGAATCTTTTTGACGATGGGATAGGTGAGGCTGAGGGTCACCGCCACCTTGGCACCCGAGTCGTTGAACTGGTGTTCCAGTTCCCTCGGCACGTATTGTGGATTGCACGGGACGACGATACCGCCCACCATGAGCGTGGCATAGTAGGCGATCACGAACTGGGGGCAATTTGCCAGGTGGACCGCAACGCGGTCGCCCTTTTTGACCCCCAGCTGTTGCAGGGCAGCGGCGAATTTCAGCGTCAGCTCCAGAAGCTGCCCATAGCTCATGGACGTGTCCATGAGTGCATTGCCCAGGGGCTCGACCACGTTCCCGTAGATCAGTGCTGTCTTGTTGGGGAACTTGGTGGCGGCATCTATCAGGAATTGCTGGAGTGGGACTCGGGGGTAGTCGATCGTTGCTGGTACGCCAGAATCATACTCGTTGAGCCAGGGCTTTTCCATCTTCTCCGTCTCCTTTCCTTGCAAGCGTATGCGCACTAGGCCGGACAGAGCCTGCTACCGCGGAACCCGGACAGTTTGAGGCCATCTGTGACAGAGTATACAAAAGAGCAGCCTGTTTGTCAAGAATCTCGTCAGCCCCAAGTTGACGTAATCCGCAGCCGTCACTTGCCAGCGTCCTCTCCTGCTGCCTGCTCACCCGCTTTGTCTCGTTCTGTGCCAGTCTCTTCTGCCTGGGCGGGTTCCTGTGGTTCGAACCCAGCCAGATAGGACTGGACCAGTATCTGCCCAGAAAAGTGGCCGAGTGTCAAGAAGGTGATGGTGGGATCGCGGCCCAGCAAGCGCCTGCGGATGCGGCGGGCCGATAGTCCTTCTTTGTACAGCCTCTGGATCTGCTCGCCCAGATCCTCCAGGTACTCGATCTTTTCCACTAGGTGTCGCTTGCCCTCGGTACGGACGGTGCCGCTGCCCGAGAAGATCATCCCGACCCGAAGCTCTGCCAGTTTCTTGAGTGAAGCAATGATGGCGTGGATGTCGTACCCTTGGCGTAGCGCCCGGTCGCGCCCCCCGATATAGGCGTCGCCTGAAAAGAGCCAGCCCCGGTCCGGCTCGAACAGACAGATGTGGTCTGGGCTGTGGCCCGGGGTGTGGATCACCTGGAAGCGAGACGCTCCTGTCTCCACCTTCTCTCCGATCGCAGAGCCCCGGGAGGGTTCGGGCCATCCCCAGAAGATGCGCCGGTAAAGCTGCAACGGTTGGAGTTTGGGATCCTGCAGGATCGGCAGGGCCTCCGGGTGGGCCAGGATCGGGCAGCCGAACTGCTCTTGCACCTCGGCGTTGGCGCCGATGTGATCCTCGTGGCTGTGCGTGTTGACTACCTGGCCTACGCGAAAGCTCTTCAGCGCTGCAGTGAGCTGCGGGGCAGTGTGGGCGCAGCCGGTGTCGATCAGCAGCCCATCCACCCAGTATGCAGCAGTCTGATAGTACGACCTGCCCAGAACCTGGCGGGCCATACGAAACCTGACCACAGGGGTGCCCTCGACGCTATCTACGCGGTTCATGACCGCTCCAGCAATGCCTGCATGTCGGTAGGCAGGCGGCAGGCCTGGCCGTTGCTGTCCATGCAGATGTGCTTCGTCCAGCCGCTCACCAAGCGCGTTTGGTGTGCCTTGTCCACCACCTCGTAGCCTAGCGTGACACTCCGGCTGCGCGCCTCTTCAACCCAGGTGCGCACCGTGACCACGTCGGCGTACCGTGCCGGCGCGTGAAAGCGGGCGTGGGCCTCTGATGCAGGCAGGTAGTAGCCATGCCTCTCCCACTCTCCATAGTCCTGTCCAAAGGCCCGAAAGTAGTCGCCGCGTCCCACCTCGAACCAGACGAAATAGTTCGCGTGGTACACCACGCCCATGGCATCTGTCTCGGCGTAGCGAACGCGCAGTGTGGTCTCGACGATGCGTTTCGGTTCCATGCTATGCCTGGTCCATCAGCCTCTTGATTGCGCGTCCCAGGCGACTGATGCCCTCCTCGATGATCTCGGGTGCCGAATAGGAAAAGTTCAAGCGCATGCAACAGTGTCCATCGCTGCCGCCGGGATAAAACGCCTTTCCTGGCACAAAGGCCACCTTCTCCTCCGCCGCAATCTCCAGCAACTCGTCGGCATCCAGATTGTCGGGCATCTTTGCCCACAGGAACAGGCCGCCCTGCGGTCGGGTCCAGGTCACGCCCTCGGGAAAGTGCTCCTCCATGGCTGCCAGCATGGCATCACGGCGCTCGCGGTACATCGGTCGGATCTTGCGCACGTGGGCCCGGATGAGCCCTCGCTGGCAGATATCGTAGGCCAGGTACTGGACGAGGTTGCTGGTGTGCA
>JASFLR010000272.1:0-5281 GCA_050117995.1 Anaerolineae bacterium | reverse complement strand
GTCGGGGGCGAGCTCCGCGAGGAATTCACCAGCGTCGAGCATCCCAGCCCCATGCTCAGCCTGGGCAACGCCTTCAATCCCGACGAGCTCACAGCCTGGCGCGACCGGTTCATGCGCCTGCTGCCCGAGGACCTTCCCGAGCCCGTCTACGTCGTCGAGCCCAAGTTCGACGGCCTGACCGTGGTGCTGCACTACACCGGCGGCGCCTTTACCCTGGGCGCCACCCGCGGCGATGGCATCCGCGGCGAGGACATCACCTTCAACCTGCGCACCGTCCAGGCGCTGCCTTTGCGCATACCGGTGGCGGGCGAGGCCGAGAGCGGGCTGGCGGCACCGGCGCGTCTCGTCGTACGGGGCGAGGCATACATGCCCATCGACGCATTCGAAGCCTTTAACCGCGCCCAGGAGGCTGCCGGAAAAAAGACCTACGCCAACCCGCGCAACACTGCTGCCGGAAGCCTGCGCGTCCTGGATTCGTCCATCACCGCTTCGCGCCCCCTCAGCCTGTACTGCTACCAGGTCGTCGAGATGGAGGGCGGGCCGGCGCTCGATTGCCAATGGGACGCGCTGGACTACCTGCGGCGGCTCGGCTTTCCCGTCAGCGACCTGAACCGGCGCTTCACCGACTTTCAGGCGCTGGTCGATTTCGCCGTCGGCTGGGAGGTGGTCCGCGAGACGCTGAACTTTGAGGCCGACGGCCTGGTGATCAAGATCGACGACTTTGTCACGCAGGAGCGTTTGGGCGCGGTGGGCAACGCCCCCCGCTGGGCCGTAGCCTACAAGTACCCCGCCCCCGAGGCCGTGACCCGGCTGAGGCGCATCGTTGTGAACGTAGGCCGCACCGGCAGCCTGAACCCCGGCGCCGAACTGGAGCCGGTGCGCATCGGCGGGGTGACGGTCAGCAACGCTACCCTCCACAACGCCGATTATGTCGCCGAGCGCGATATCCGCGAGGGGGACATGGTCGTGGTCACCCGGGCCGGCGAGGTCATCCCCCAGGTGCTGCGGCCTGTGCTCGAGCTGCGCCCGCCCGATACCCAGCCGTGGCAGATGCCCGACCGCTGCCCCGTCTGCGGCGAGCCGGTGGAGCACCCCGAGGGCGAGGTGGCCTACTACTGCGTGAACGCCGCCTGCCCGGCCCAACTGGTCCGCTCCGTGGAGCACTTTGTCAGCCGCGGCGCCATGGATATCGAGGGCTTTGGGATCCGCCAGGCCGAACTCTTTGTGGTCAAGGGCTTCCTTCATGATGTGGCCGACATCTACTACCTGAACGCTGACCAGCTCCTGCCGCTGGAGGGCTTTGGCGAGAAGAAAGTGGCCAACCTGATGGCCGCCATCGAGGCCAGCAAGGAACAGCCGCCGTCGCGCCTGCTGACGGCGCTGGGCATCCAGGGCATCGGCGGCACGGTGGCCCAGTTGCTGGTCGACTACTTTGGCTCTCTCGACGCACTGGCTGCCGCCTCCCGCGAGGAGCTGGAGCAGATCCCCGGCATCGGCCCCAAGCTGGCCGAGAGCGTGACCGAATGGTTCGCCCGCGACACCAACCGGCAGGTGCTGGACAAGCTGGTGTCCGCCGGGGTGCGAACGGCGCAGGAGCCGGTTGAGGTGACGGGTCCCCAGCCCCTTCAGGGGCTGACCTTTGTCATCACCGGCACCCTGCCGACCATGAGCCGCGAACAGGCCAAGGAGCTGATCGAAAGCCGCGGCGGCCGCGTGACCGGCTCGGTGAGCGGCAAGACCGATTACCTACTGGCAGGCGAGCGGGCGGGCAGCAAGCTGACCAAAGCCGAAAAGCTAGGTGTCCCCGTCATCGATGAAGCCCGCCTCCACGAAATGATTGACGCCGGTAGCCAAGCCCCTCTCCCGCGAGCGAGGGGTTTGCGGTGAGGGATATCTTGCTACCCAAGCAACTCCCGCGCCAGAACCCCCGCCTTCTCGGTCATCTCCAGGCTATCCAGCTCCTCTAGGCCCACCCAGCGGGCGTCGCTGACGTCGCTGGCGGGCTGCAGCGTTCCACCCACAGCGCGGGCGAAATAGTCGACGATCACGTAATGGTAGCGCACGTGCCCATCCCCGTCGCGCTCCACCCGGTCGATGACCGTCGCCACCTCGCCCACAGCGACCCGCAGGCCCGTCTCCTCGAACGCCTCCCGCCTGACCGCCTCCTCCAGCGACTCCCCCAGCTCGACGGCACCCCCGGGAAAGGTCCAGCGCCCGCGGGCAGGCTCCAGGTCGCGGCGGATGAGCAGGATGCGGTCGCCGTCGAGAATGACCGCGCCCACGGCTACGATAGGTGCATCTGGATATTCACGCTTCATGATAGGCTCCCTGGTGCGGCGCTGGTTGGGCACGCGTCTTTGCCGACCCCCATCCCGATCCCATGTCAAGATTTTTCCAAGAAGCAAACCCGGGATCACGGTGGTCGGTGGTCATTGGCCAGTGGCTAGTGGCCTGTGATCGGCAGGTTACGGGCATTAGGACATCTCCTGTACGGCGCTAACGATCTTCTCTAGCACTTTTATAGCACAGATGTTCGCGTTCATCCACATTTTCGGCCACGAATTGGACCAAGGGGACGTCGGAAGGTTGCGCGGCGCGTGGGGAGTCGGAGGTTCCAGAGGATAGGCTCGGTCGGGAGACCTTCGCTCATCAGGAGTTGGAACGTTAGAACGTTGGCAGGTTGGGCGGGCACGTGAGGTGGGGCAAATCGAGACGTCTCGGCGGGGCGTATGTACGCAGGTCAGTGATGGAAGGAGAACCCCAGAGGGGCCGGTCAGTGCCCGTTTGCCGATCATTGAGCAGCCAAGGATTACAGGAATTGCGCGAAGGGGAGGTGGGGACGTACAGGGTGCTGGGCTGTGGCCCAGCACGAGCAATTGGCGCGGCGCCGGACGGCACTCGAACCAGTGATGCCTCGCGCCTTCCAGGCGGCGCGGTGGTCAGTGGTGGCATAGGCCCTCACCCCATACCCGTCTCCCGCCTGTCTGTCCTGATGGACAGGTTGGAGAGGGGCTCTGTACCCCTGGCCCAGCTTCTGCGTTTCTGGCTCCCTTTCCCGCGCCTGACGCGGGAGCCACAGTACCCTGCGGTGAGCTCAATTCCCATTCATCACGGCAGGCAAAAGGGCCGCACCCCAGTTGTACTCATAGTACACCCGGAACCCGCAGACCTGCATATCCGAGCCGATCATGTTTGGCGACCAGTTGATGACATAGTTGTACGAACTGTAGTCGATCTGGTGATCGAGCTCTGCCGTGGTGACATAGTTCTGGCCTGTGCCGCTTGAGAAGATCCCCCATTCGTCCACGATCCTACCATACAGGTCATAGACAGTCAGGTAGGCGGCGCAGTTGACCGACACGTCTTGGTCGTTGTAGTACATGCGAAAGTAGCGCAGGGTCGCGCCATCGGGCAGGTAGAATGGCGCCACCCACCATGTGTATTGATCGCCACTGACGGCGTGGGCACAGCCCCCATCCGAACCAGCGCTCCACTCCACGTTGCTCTCGCGCGGCTTTAGCGCGGCGGCAGGGATCCGCAGGGTGGCATTGTAGCCCGCAGCCAGATCGGACACGGCATCCCCCTCCTGCAAGCTCGATACGCCGGATACGGCCTGCACGTTCTCCGGCCTGGTCCCCGCAGTCCCAGGCTGCGCGACGAGGGGATCGTTCCCTGTGGGTCCCTGGGTCTGGGCAGTCTCGGCAGACATCACCACCACAAGCAGCCCCAAAGCTAGTACGACGCCCCAAATGTGCCTTCTCTTCATCGGACTTTCTCCTTTCGCCTGCACAGACGGCAATTGACGTGGGAGCGCACCACGACCCCCGTGGAGGCTCTGCAGAACCAAAAGAGCCGGCCCCGCTCGAATATCCCGGTGTAGAGCCGGCCATTGGTAGGTCACGATTCCTTCCAAGTTGTTAGACAGGCAGCAGTGGAGCGCGATATGCGTTTCCTGCGACGAATGCTACGATGAAGGCAAGATCATTTTATCAGCTTGGCTACTTCTTGTCAAGGAATTCGCGTGTGAGCTCTCGCCCTCCCACCTTTGAATCTAGGATCGCCCCATATAGCATACGCAAAACGATGTCACAGTTGCTTCCACCAGGCGCAAGTGGAGACCGCCACGAGCATCCAGAGCCCGTCGAGGGGTACATCCTGAGCTTGTCGAAGGACAGTCGCAGTGACAGGTTTGCCCTACTGGCGCAGGTGGGGACCGCCGCGCTCCGCTCGCGGTGACAGGTTCCGAGTACCCCAGTCCATCCTCGCAAACTGATTGACAAAACGGGGGGCCTGTGCTAGACTTGCCGGGTGACGCTTGCAGATCAGGAACCATAGTGGAAGCGCTCCAATTCGACGTCAGCGTGCCGCGCTATATCGCCGGCAAGGTGCTGGGGGCTGTCTATGAGCCGCTCTTCTGGAGCGGTTTGTCTTGTCTGCGTTACGGTCAGATCGACGAGCCCTCCCTGCCCGGCCCGGACTGGGTCAAGATCCACACACGCTATGGCGGGATTTGCGGCACCGACTGGGGCTTGATCCACCTGCACAATAGCCTCTACCTCGCCCCCTTTGGCTCCGAGCAGTTTGTCATAGGACACGAGAACCTGGGCACTATCGCCGAGGCGGGCCCGGACGTGGAGGGCTGGTCGGTGGGCGAGCGGGTCATCGCCGACCTGCTGCTGCCCTGCGCGCCGAGGGGTTTCGAGGAGGCCTGCCCGGCCTGCCAGCGAGGGGACTATAACCTGTGCGAGCGCTTTGCCGAGGGCTCCCTGGCCCCGGGCACGATCCTAGGCTCCTGTGCCGATACGGGCGGAAGCTGGGGGCCGGTCTATGTGGCCCACCGCTCGCAACTGGTGCGCGTGCCCGAAGCCGTGGCCGATGAGGACGCCATCCTGATCGACGCCCTGGCCTCGGCCCTGCACCCGGTCATGGCCAATATGCCCCGGGACGACCAGACCGTACTGGTCATGGGCGCGGGCACGATCGGGCTGTGTGCCATTGCCTCGCTGCGGGCGCTGGGCAGCCGGGCGCGCATCGTGGTCGTAGCCAAGTACCTCTTCCAGGCCGAGCTGGCCCGCCAGTTTGGCGCCGACGAGGTGCTGTCGCCGAGCCGCAACCAGGAGCACTACGGCGCGCTGCTGGAACTAACCGGCGGCAGGCTCTACCAGCCCCAGTTGGGCAAGCCGGTGCTGGTCGGCGGGGCCGATATCGTGTACGAGTGCGTCGGCAGCGCGGGAAGCATCGACGACACGTTACACATGGCAGCTCCCGGCGGCCGCGTGGT
>JASFLR010000271.1:0-5284 GCA_050117995.1 Anaerolineae bacterium | reverse complement strand
GTTGGACCGGTGACCCTGACCGATACGCTGCCTGTGGATACTCATCTTGTGCGTTGGGATGTGAACCCGCAGTGGCAGAGTTACTGGACCGAGGCAAGTGCCAGCGATGACCAACTGGTGCTCTCGGCTCCCGGCTTGCCCGGGGGCATGTGCGCGCAGATCTACGTCGTGTTGGCGCTGGATGGGGCCGCGCCGATGGGCACCACGCTGGTGAACTATGTGGAGATCGACGCCGACGGCGATGTTATCTCTGGCAACGACGTGTACGTGAGCGAAGATGCCCACGTCAGCCCCCCACGCGCCGACCTGGCGGTTGAGAAGCGGTTCAACGGGGGCCAACTGGTCCCCGGAGGCTGGATAGAGTATGTCGGGGGCTTTTGGAACCAGGGCAACGTCGCGGTCAACGCCTGGTTGGCGGACACGCTGCCCGCAGGTACCTCGTACCGAGCAGGCAGCGCCCACTTTGACGGTGTGCAGGTCGAGCCTGGCGACCCGGGTGCCGCTGTGCTGGAATGGGATTTGGGCACGGTCGGTGTCACCGAGTGGACGAATTTCTCGTTCATTGTAGACATCGACGCGGCAATGAATCCGGAGACGCTGCTAGCCAACTGCATCCAGATTGGGCACGACCAGAGCGAGGCCTCCCCGTGGGACAATGAGTCATGTGCCGAAGTTCAGGTCTTTGGTTCTGGACCGAACCTGCATGTGGAAAAGTGGTCCCAGTGGAACTATGAGCGGATCCACTACAGCGTCTTTGTGGCCAACGTGGGTAGCGATCTTGTGTCCAAAGTCTTTGTGACTGACACGTATCCCGTCGGTACCACGCTGGCCGATGGACCGGGTGGGGCAGAGCACCTGGGGTACACTGTCGCGCAAAGTCCTGGCGATAACCAGTGGACCCTGGCGATTGCCGAATTTCCGGCTGGCCAGTCGGGCTGGCTCGAATTTGACGTATCTGTCACGGACCCCGATGCTCGGCCGGCCGAGTTTATCAACACCATCGAGATAGACTCTGACCCCCCAGCAGCGGATGTCAATCCTGGCGACAACTTTGACACGGACGTGATCTTCCTGCCGGAGGTGGAGCGCGTGAACCTCTGGCTGGAGCCCAATGGCCAGTCGAATATGTGGGGCGAGGCCCAGCCGGGTGTGGTGGTGACTGTGACCACGCCGGCTCCTTCCATCTACACCACCACCGTCGGAGCGGGCGAATGCCCCAACTGCTGGGGAATCGAGGATACGGGCATCATAGAGCCAGGCGACAGCATCCTGGTCGAGGCGGGTGAAGGCTTGTTGCCGGTCACCGTGGAGGTGCCCGATCCCTTCACTGCCGAGCTGGATCGTGCGGCTGCCACCGTCAGCGGCGAGATCGGCGGCTGGCTCGATCAGCTGGTGGAGGTGCGCAGTTGGTGGAATGGCGGCCAGCAGCAGGTCATGACCGACGGTTCCGGTGCCTATGAGGCCACCTACGCGGACCCGATCCCGCCGGGCGCGGAGGGCGCCGTTACCTTTCAGAACCTGGTGAACTACACCCAGGTGGGCTACTTCCGCCACTTTTCCACGCCCTGGATGCGGGTGAACTATGGTGACGACTGGGTGGGCGGCAACTATCCGCTGGGCCATACCTTTGTGGTCACCGTCACCGAGAGTAATGAGGCAATCGTCAAGGGCACTGCCCTGGTCGAGACCACGCCTGATGGAGGCTGGGAAGGGGCCGGCTTTCAGACTGTTGAGGACAGCTGGACTGGAGCTCAACCTGACATAATACCTGGAGACTTTGTCCTCTTTGCCACCGATGGGTACAGCCATACCGTCCGGGTGGGCATCGTCGACGGTACGGTGGACGTGGCGGCCGACACTGTACGTGGGCCGATCTCTGTCCCGTGGTTCGACGTTGAACCGGATGATCTACTGGATGTCGAGTGCCATCCCTGGGGCGGGCCCGAGTATCTAGAACCCAAGCGCTCCACCGCCGGCCCGGACGGCGATCCGGAGTATCTCTGTGACTGGGGAAGCAGCGGCGAATGGGATATCCTGCCAGGCCAGGAGATCGGCGTCATGTATATCGAGCCGGACGATGGCGACCGGGTGATCAACGTTCTGCCCAGGTATTACCACATCTACCTGCCCATCATCCTGAGAAGTCACTAGTCACATACGAGGCCCTAGGGGTGCGAATCCCTGGGGCCTCGTTCTGATCGTCCGCTGACCTGAGCCGCGGTGATGCTCAACAGGCTGCCTCTGCTCTTGACCTATTGTATAGTAGACCGGTTTGCTTTCCGTGATTGACGCACAAGCGACCAACAAAAAACGTGATACAGGAGGAACCTCAATGACAAGCAAGGCTTTGCAACGCGCAGTGTCCGTCTTTGGAATCCTGCTCCTGCTGGTGGGCTTTATGGCTTTCCCACCGCGAGGACCCGTTCCGTCCAGTGCCGCAGTCTACGATTACTTCTGGCGGGACGACTTTGGCACCGATACCCTGCACCCTCTCTGGTCGTGGATCCGCGAGGATGACGCCCATTGGAGCCTGACCGACAATCCAGATTTCCTGCGGATCATTACGCAGGAAGGCGGCATCATAGCATCGAGCAACGACCAGAACAACATCCTGGTCACCGATGCGCCGAGCGGCGACTTTGAGATCACCACCCAGGTGATCTTTGACCCGGCCGAGAACTTTCAGTATGCTGCTATCCAGGTCTACCAGGACGACGACAACTACATCCAGCTCAACCGTGCCTGGGCCTCTGGTGACAAGGTGAATTTCGATAAGGAGATCGGCGGGACTGTCACCAACACGCAGACTGCCGAAAGTGCCGACACCATCTGGCTGCGCATCACGCGAGAGCTCAATACCTACACTGGCTACTTTAGCACGGACGGTGTGGCCTGGACGCTGGCTGGCCAGTACACAGCCTATCTTCCAAACGCCAAGATCGGCCTGGCTGCTGCCAACAACCTCGCGGGCGTGACCGAGATCCCAGCTGACTTTGAGTATTTCGAGCTGCGAGCCATGTTCCCCAGTTTTGGCCGATCGTGGAGTGATGACTTTGCAGCGTCTCTGGTTCATCCTGCGTGGTCGTGGATCAACGAGGACCCTGCCTTCTGGAGCCTGACCGACAGACCCGGTTTCATGCGGCTGACCACCTACGCTGGAGCCCCGGCAGCAAAGAACCTCCTGGTGCTGAACGCTCCCGTGGGTACCTACGCCATCACTACCCGGCTGCTGTTCGAGCCCACTAGCAACTTTCAGATCGCCGGGCTGGTCATCTATGGCGCTGGCGACGACTTTCTGATGTTTGGGCGGGCCATGTGTGATCTGCTAGTTGATGCGTGTGTTGGCAACGGCATCTACTTTGACAATGTCGACGGTGGGGGCTTTAACGAGAACTATGCCACCTCTGTGCCCGATCCCGGCGAGGTCTTCCTGCGGGTCGTACGGGAGGGCCGCAGCTACTCCGGCTATGTGAGCCCGGATGGGGCTGACTGGATGTTGGTAGGCCGCCACACTGTGAGTGGGTCGCGGGCCCTGCACTATATCGGCATATCATCGGGCAACGATCAGGCCGACCTTCAGATACCGGCTGACTTTGACTACTTTGAACTGTTGGATAACTATGCGGTCTTTATGCCACTGGTTATGAGAGCATATTGAGCGCATCGACTGCAGGATTGTCAGCTCGCGCATCGGGCGCATGCACGGCAGCGCGGGCTGGCAGTCTGCTTCTGTACTGGGCGGACGCACACGCATGTAGCGAGCCCCGGGAGATTGGCGGTGGCTGAGCGCTCGCATCCACTCCGATGGGCCTGGATCCTGCTGGGCATCACGCTGCTGCTCTGGCTGGCGGCCCTGCTGTTCCGCCTGCGAGTTGTCAACGTTTTTGACCGCTACCTGATGAAATTCCCGGGGCCGGTAGTCACGTTCGGCTTCATGGTCCTGGGCCCCCTTGCCGTGCTCGTGATCGGTGCGCGCGCGATCCGTGCCGGGTGGTATGGGGGTCAGGGGTGGTTCGTGGCGTCAAGCGGCGGGCTGCTGCTCGTCGCCTTCCTCGCCGTCATCGGTGCGCCCATGATCGCTGGAGCCTTTGCACCGCAACCGCCCAAGAACTCCAGCACGCCGCGTCCCTACGAGTCGCAGGCCGGGCTGCCGGTGTTTCCGGGGGCCGAGGGTTTCGGCACGCGGACCGCTGCCGGTCGTGGCGGCAAGGTGATCGAAGTGACCTCTCTGGGCGATAGCGGTCCAGGGACCCTTCGCGCCGCTATCGAGGACCCGTCGCCACGTATCGTGGTCTTTCGCACCGGCGGCACCATCGAGCTGCAATCGGAGTTGCAGATCGTGCATCCCTATATCACCATCGCCGGGCAGACGGCGCCCGGCGGAGGCATCGGCCTCAAGGATGCGGGTCTCGCCGTGGCGACCCACGACGTCCTGATCCAGCACCTGCGGATCCGTCCGGGAAACGAGGGGGCCGTCGACGCCGATATCAACGATGCGATCTCGATCCTGGGTCCGCGCGGCGGCGACGAGGGTGCCTACAATGTGGTGATAGACCACGTCTCGGCCAGCTGGTCAGAGGACGAGGCGGTCAGCACCTGGTACGGCGCCCACGACGTCACCATCTCGTGGTGCATCATCAGTGAGGCGCTGAACCGCAGCCGCCACCGCAAAGAGACGCACAGCGCCGGCTTGCTGATCGGCGACAGCTCGTACAACGTGACCGTCCACCATAGCTTGCTGGCCCACAACGACTTTCGCAACCCCCTTGTCGCGGAGGGCGGCACCCACGACATCGTGAGTAACGTGATCTACGACTGGGGCGTGCTGCCGTCCGAGATCGTCGACCTTCAGGGCAACAGCTTCCTGAACTTTGTGGGGAACGTCTACGTACCCGGTCCCTCGACCCAGCACGGCCCCTACGAGATCTTGTTCGACGGGGGCAATCCGCGCATCTACGTGCAGGGCAACATCGGGCCGCACCGCATGGACCCGGCCGCAGACGAGTGGTCTCTGGTCGGATTCGGCTATGGAGCCGAGGGCGTAGCGCCCGTCGAATACCGCAGTCCGGCACGGTTTGCCGCCCCGCCGGTGACCGAGATGGAGGCTGGGAGCGCGAGGGAGGCTGTGCTGGCCCGATCCGGCGCCACGCTGCCGCACCGGGACGCGGTCGATGCCCGGATCGTCACAGAGGTGCGGAGCGGAACCGGGAGGATCATCGACTCGCCGTCCGACGTGGGCGGCTATCCCAAGCTCCCCGAGGGGGAGCCGCTCGTTGCAGGCCAG
>JASFLR010000270.1:0-5328 GCA_050117995.1 Anaerolineae bacterium | reverse complement strand
AGAGCTGCGATCCTCAACCCTGCCCAGCCACCTTCCCGAGGGCGCGCGACCGCCGGAGATAGGTGACTTGGCGCTGCGCTACGAAGCGGTGCCTGGCGGGGCCCGGGTGACTGTACCGCTGACCTTTACGGTGACGATGGGCGACCTGGCACCAGCGACGCCGGCTTCCCCTGCCCCTGCAGTATCGACGGTGACGCCATCCACCGCCGTCGAGGGCTACAAGAAGGTGTGGATTGACACAGATTATGACAACCGGAAGGGCTACGATCCGGGCTTTTTGGGCATCGAGGTCCCGCTGCCCGAGGTCATCGATGAGAGTCTAGTCGCCAAGATGGACGACGGCCAGCATGCGCTACCCTACCAGAACTTTTCGGTGGTGATGGACAAGGCGCGGCGCTTCGCGCTCTATACCGCGTCGAATATTGACGCCCGCCTGGAGAAGCAAGAGCCGGAACCGTGCAAGGACTATACGCGCAGGGGCCTGGGTGGCCTAAAAGAGGGCCAGAGCGAGTCGTGGTCGACCGATCCGCGCATTCCGGTGCTCCACCAACTGCCGGACCGGTTCTTCACAAAGGATGGGGGCGCGTTCGACAAGGGTCACCTGGCCCGCCGGGATGCCGTGGCCTGGGGCGACACCTACGACGAGGTGCGGCGGGCCAACGGCGACAGCTTTCACACGACCAACTGCACGCCACAGGTCAAAGAGTTCAACCGCGGCAACCTGGGCGGCCTGTGGGGCAAGCTTGAGGACGTTGTACTCAAGCAGGCCGACACCGAAAAGCTGTGCATCTTTTCCGGGCCGCTTCTCCAGGAAGGCGATCGGGTCTTTGTGGGCAGGGACGACCAGGGCGAGGTACGGATCCAGATCCCCAACATCTACTGGAAGGTGGTGGTGGCCCGCAAGGATGACGAGATCCAATCGTTTGGCTTTATCCTGGAGCAGGACCTGAGCCAAGTGCCGCTAGAGTTCGCCGTCGAGGCGCCGTGGCTCGATTCGATGATCGCCATCTCCGAGCTGGAAAGGTTGATCGGCAATATCCGGTTCCCCGAGGCCGTCGTCGAGGGGGATCAGTTCGAAAAGCCGGCAGGCGAGGAAGTGCTAGAATCGCCGGTACTGCCCGATATCGGCCGCGAGTCGCGAATCCTAGGCCAGCAGGGATAGTGAGGAGATGTGACCATGTGCGACCCGTTCTTGGGCCAGATTATGATGTTCGCCGGCAACTTTGCCCCACGTGGATGGGCGTTCTGTGATGGACAGATGCTGCAGATAAACCAGTACCAAGCCCTCTATGCAATCCTGGGCACCCGCTTTGGCGGTGATGGGAGAACCACCTTTGCGCTGCCTGACCTGCGCGGGCGGTTCCCCATGCACCCGGGTTCGGGTGTGGGGTTGTCGACGCGCACCGTTGGCGAAAAGGGTGGGCATCAGACGGTGGATCTGAACGCGTCCAACCTACCAAGTTCTGCCAAGACGGACGTGGCATCGCCGAACTGGATCTTCCGCCCAAAGCAGATCGACCTGCAGCACGACAATATGCCGCCGTACCTGGGTGTGAATTATATCATCGCCATTGAGGGCATCTTTCCCAGCAGGTCGTAGCGGGGATCATCCGGCTGGGGGCGCTACGATGAGATACCGCGGACGGCTATGGTGGGTCGGGACGATCATCGGAGGCGTCCTTGGCGCGCTTTTCGGATATGTGGTCGGAATAGAGCAGGGTAGCATCATGGGCGCCGTCGCCGGGGTCATCCTCGGCATCCCGTTTGGCGCGTTCATTGGCCCCTACCTGGCCCTGGTCGTTGCAGCGGTCGCTATGCTGGTGGTGCTCCCCTTTGCGCTGGTGGGGCTCGTCCTGTACGTCCTTGGTCTGGCAATTCAGGATCTGTTGAGGAAACAAGTATAGGCACTGTTCGCCGAATGATCGCTTTGAAACAGCCACAGATGCCTTGGTCTGGTGGGCTCGCGTGTGCTGGCAGGTGGTGGAGGCTGCGTTTGCCACAAGGTATTACTCGAACAGACTCGAAAAGGAGAAGATCGTGACAGAACCCGAGACGTCACCCCAGGGTCCGCACCGGGAACTTGAACTGATGGAAACAAGAGGCCCAAGAAACGTCCACAAAGTCCCGCGTCCCCGAAGTGTGACCGTATTGGCAGTATTTCAGATGCTGGGCGGGGTTATGGCGGTCGGCCAGGTATTGATTGGGAGCGAAATCGCATCGGGGGCCGCGAACTCCCTGGGTCTCTTCGGTCAGCAGCACCTTACGCTGGCTATGTTGCTTGGCTTGATGCACTTTGCGGCGGGGATCGGTATGTGGACGGGCAAACGCTGGGGATGGTGGCTGGCAGCCTTTTCCTATCTCTACGCAGTGATGAGCGACATCGGCACCGTGCTGTTGATGCCTGACCTGTTCACGACTGTGGACGAACCGATTGGTGGCATTGGCTTCGCCGTTGCGCGCTTGTTCGGAGCCATCATTGGGGCTGTTCTCATCTTTGTGTACTGGTTCAGAGAGACGGTGCTGGACTACTTTGACCTGCTCGATCTGCCCAAGGTCAAAGCCCTCGCTGGCCTGGCTGGCGCCACCGTCCTGGCCCTTGGTGCGGTTTACCTCGCCGCCGGCGGCGCATATCGGGAGCTCGATCGGATCGCCGAGATCTACGACAGCGGCGATCCGGCTTCTGCCGCAGAAGAACTGGCGCAGTACCTGCAGTCGCATCCGGAGAACGAGATGGCATGGACGATGCTTGGCTACGTCCGGCGGGAGCTGTATGAGAGTGAGGGTGCCGAAGCTGCCTTCAAGCAGGCACTCGAGCTCAATGCGCGTTCGGCGCAGGCCTGGAACGGATTGGGGTTGGTCGCCGAGGAAATGGGGGAAGGCGAGCGCGCCATGGCGAGCTACGAGAATGCAGTGGAGATCGACCCCAACTACACAGCAGCGCACGTCAACCTGTCGTATCAAGCGCTCCAACTGTACCAGGATGCCAAGGCTTTGGAACACGCGGAAAGGGCTTACGAACTCGACAATGGAGATGCCAACGTCGTCATCAATCTGGCGGTAGTCTATCACTACCACGGAAATTACGAGCAGCGCGATGCGCTGATGGCCGAGGCGGACAGGTTGGGCTATGAGGGACTGGAGATCGTGCAACTGCTCTTCGACGGCGTGTGGTCGGTGCGTGAGTAGGTCCAGGTTGTAGCAGGAGGCATCCGCGCCTGCCCCGGGTAGGGCTACGGCTACTGCTCGCGTCGCTCCTGCGGTAGCTTGACCTTGGCCCGGATGAACTGCTGATGCGATAGCTTCAGGGACCTGGCAATGACCCGGATCTCCTCGATCTCTTCGTAGGTAGCCACGCCATCGGCTGCAGCGACGGCAAAGAGCACATCGAGGAACTCTGAGCGCTGACGAGGGCCGACCACGCTGGCGAACTCGCGCGCCAGGCGGTTCCGGTCCATGAGACTCGCGGTCTCGGAGATGGCTACCCCTGCGACAAAAGCCGCCTGGTCAGCATCCAGGTGCCAGTACGTCTGCAAGGCGTCCACGATGGTCCCCACCTCGGCATCCGAGATCTGGGGGTTGACACGGGCAACCTGGGCCATGATGCCGCCAGCCAGGCTCAGTGTGCGCAGCACATCGTCACCCACCTCCAACTCGGCCTCGCCCAGATCGAGGCGCCGGCGGACGCCATAGTAGACCTTGTTCCTGACGAAATCCTCTAAATAGGCCTCGCGGTTCGGGGCATTGGCCAGCGCCTGGGCCCGCCGCCCCGTCATGCCCTTGACCAGCCGCGACAGGGCGTCTACGCTGACCGAGTCGATGGTGGCGCGGATCTCTGCGGCGACCTGCTCCTCCTCCGCCGACACATTGCCATCGGCGTGCAACATCTCCTCGAGGGCCTGCTGGGCCAGCTCCTGGTCCCGCGGCGTGCGGATGGCGAACCTCAGCTCCTCCAGAAGGCGCTCCCGCTCCGCATCGCCCACCGGGGACTCGATATACATCTGCAGGGAAGCCCACTGCCGGGCGGAGAGCTGCGGCAGGTGGAAGAGGAGGTCCTTCATGCTGTTAACCTCCTCATGGGTCAGCTCGCCGTCAGCCCAGGCTGCGGCGATGAGTACTTTGGCCAGTGTCAGAATCAGATCTTTCTTGGGCGGCATGCAGAGCTCCTGTTCCGTTCGATGGGCGACCGGATGCGCATGATAACATCTTCTGGCGGTTCTGGCAAGGAGGGAGAGGCGAGAGCTTAGGGTCACCTCCTCTTTCCCAGATCAGCGAGTGGCGGCATCCTGAGCGCGCCGAAGGAGCCGCCGCGAGCAAAGGTGGGCCCGCACCGGCTCTGGCAGGGTCCTAGCGGAGAGCAGGTTGGCCCGGATGCTTTGCCGGAAGGTAGATGTCAGGCTGCTGTCGTGCATTGCCAACCGGTCTGCGGTAGGATCAGCACAGGAAAGCTTGCATACAGGTGGCGGTATCTCGCCGCAGAGGGGTGCGATGAGATGAACATGGCGTTTATCGCAATGATAGTGTTCGTTGGGCTGGCGGCGGTGTTCTTTGTGATCATGCGCTCGGTCCAGGAGCAGCAGCGCCGGGAGCAACTGGAGCGGATAGCCCTGCGGATAGGAATGGAGTACTCTGCTGAGGCGGGCCAGGAGTTGTGGGACAGCGTGGCAGGATTCGGCCTCTTCTCCAGGGGAAGCAGGCGCAAGGCCTACAACGTGCTGCAGCGGCAGATCCACGACATCGAGGTGACGCTCTTCGACTACCAGTATACGACCAGCAGTGGCAAGAACCACCATACCCACTTTTTCACCGTCGGGCTCTTTGAGACTGCCCGGCTAAGGCTGCCGCGCTTTACGCTAGACCCGCAATACTTCTACCACCAGATCGCCAACGCACTGGGCCTGGGGGACATCGACTTTGAGGAGTTCCCAGAGTTCTCCGAGAGCTACCGTCTCAAGGGGGATGATGAAGCCGGTATCCGCGACGTCTTTGACGAAGAAGCGCTGCACTATTTCACGCGGCACCCGGGCCTGCACGCCGAGGGCTATCGGCGGCGCTTGATCCACTATCGAGATAGGCAGAGAGTCAACCCAGCCGAGATGGACTCTTTCATGCAGCAGGGGCTGGACGTCCTCGACGTGTTCCTGGAGAGGGAGGGCGTGTTGGGCGACCTGGCGCTGCTGGGCCTCGACATCGACGAGGCGGCCGATGGCCAATCGGCGATGGGAGGGCCGTAGTAGGGCTTGGGAGCGTATATAGCGGAGACAAGACTGAGGGCGCACGGTCGTGTGCCCTCTTCATTTACATGCTGGGATCGGCGCCCCGACCCTATCC
>JASFLR010000269.1:0-5339 GCA_050117995.1 Anaerolineae bacterium | reverse complement strand
ACGTGACGAACCAGAGGCGGCATCTCGCCTGTCGAGGGGGCAGGGCTGCCCCCTCGAGCACTGCATCGAAGCAACGTTATTATGCCCCGTTCCACCGAAATTGTCAATATTCTACCGCACTTTTCCTACGGCTGCTGCAAAGTCTTCATTGCGAAGGAGCGAAGCGACTGCCTCTCGCCCAACGAGTGCCTCTCGCCCAACGAGAGGGGCAATCTCCAATTCCATAGAAGGGGATTGCGCCGCTGCGATTGTGGCCAAAGGCGGGCGATCGCAATGACACTGGGCAGGGTGTCAACTGATCTTGCAGCAGACCTGGCACTTTTCCCCCCTGAGCAGGATGATCAATACAGGCTGCAAAGTAAGAAGCTCCCGATGAGTGAGAGGAACTAGCGAACGACAAGCAGGTCCTGTATCCCCTCAAAGGTAGCCGTCCCAATGCCGGACACGTCCATCACATCCTCGATGCGTTCAAAAGGCCCGTGGGCCTGGCGATACTCGACAATCCGCTGGGCAAGCGCCGGGCCGATACCGGGTAGTGATTCCAGGGTTGCCGCATCCGCGGTATTGATATTCACCCTGGACGTTGCAGGCTGTCCCGAGGGTGGTTGGACCGGCGAGCTGTCCTCGCCAATGCGCGGCACGTGGACCTGCTGCCCATCAGTCACAGGCAGCGCGAGGTTGATCCGCTCCAGGTCAGCCTCTTCGGTGGCGCCGCCAGCAACCTCCACGGCATCCTTGACGATGCTGCCCTCGGGGAGAAGGTACACATCGGGGCGCTGTATGGCCCCGGTGACATAGACGTGAAGCGTATAGGGTGTGGGGGTAGCCAACTGCGCCGGCGTGGGGGTAGCGGTACTCAAGATTACCGGTTGGGGAGAGGGCTTGAGCACCTGGATGAAGATCACGGCGGTGAGCGCCACGCCGACAATCCCCAAGAAGAGGAGCCACCTATATCGCGCCAGCCATTGTTCCACGACTGACCTCCGAAGCCTCCTGCTTCGAACCCCTTTCAGCTCAAGAGATGGCCGCTACGTGCGTCTCACTGCTCCTTGGCAGCGCAGATGTCCAGCCCCTCCCAGGCAGGCCAAGCTGTGTTGTCGAGCTGGACCGCCTGCTCTAGCCATGGCACGCCTTCATCACAGCGGTCCAGGTAGACATACGACAGGCCCAACTCGTAATAGTACTCGGGGTCTTCAGAGCCTGCTTCAATGGCCTGCTTGTAGGCCGGGATCGCATCTTCGTAGTTGCGCAGGACATAGTAGGCCAGGCCGAGACGCCCAAAGGCAGGGGCAAAGTCGGGATCGAGCTCGGTGGCCTTTTTCAGGACGACGACGGCCCGCTGGTAGTTGCCGGTCTCGTGATAGGCCAGCCCTAACCAATAGTGAGCATAGGCGCTATTGGGATCGACCACAGTAGCTTTTTCGTAGGACTCGAGGGCATCCTTGTACCGGTTATGCTTCTTGTGAATGTGCCCAAGGTCGATATAGGGCTGGGCAAGCCGTGGGTGGAGTTGGGAGGCCCGTTGGTATTCGGCTACCGCATCCTGATACTTGCGCTGCTGCTCCAGGGCATAGCCCAGGTCGCGGTGGGCGAACACACTGTTGTTATCCAGGCTTACGGCCAGTCGGGCCGATTCCACCGCCCGTTGCGTGTCACCCAGATCGGCGTAGACCTCGGCCAGGTAGGCATGCCCTTCCGCATAGCCAGGATCGAGATCGGTCGCACTGAGACAGGTGGTCAGCGCCTCCTGCAGCTTTTCCTGCTCGCCAAAGCCTGCGTCCCAATCCAGGGCCATACAGAGGGCCGCCAGGGCTTGAGCACTGTCGGGGGCGATGCCCACTGCGAGCCGCGCCTTTTCCACGGCATCAGAGGTATGCCCGCGCAGAACCAGCAGCTTTGACCACCAGACGTAGGGCTCGGGGTCAGACGAATCCTGGGCCGCTGCCTCGCTGTATAGGGCGATGGCCCCATCCAAGTCCCCTTCCAGGTAGAGATCATGGGCATCGGCCATCAGGTCCGAGGCGGTGGCGGTGGGCGTTGGGGTGGGGCCAATCTGCAATGGCTGGAACCAATCAGGCTCTTGGACAAGGATATAGACCCCTGCGGCGATCAGCACCAGTAGAATCAGCACGCGCAGGGGAGATGATCGTCTCTTTTTGGGTGTTCTAATATACATGCAACAGGCTCCTGTGGGCTGCATTATAGCATGGGCAGCGAGGGATGGCAACTCCTACCCCGGGGCTTTGTAGGAAAATGCATTTGACCTCATGAGGCGTCCTGCGCCAGCTTACGAGCCGGAGCGAGCACTCAGAGGCGCCCCGCGAGGTGCCCCCCCCCTAGCCTGTCGAGGGGCTCAAGATGCCTCCGCTCGCTATCCGAATCTAGATACAATTGCCCTGCGGCGCTACGGCAGACTTTTTGGCCGCCGGGAGAGGGGGTGTTTCCGAGGGCGCCCCCCCGGGTAGCGCGTCAGGATGCAATCTGGCATAGGACGGGTGCATTGTCCATTGACAGCCGAGCAGAGGCAGGCTGGCACCTCGCGCTCACCGCGGATCACGCTTCAGGGTAGTCGGGAAATCCACGGCGGGCCGAGAACGCGACCATATCTGGACGTCTGCACAAGTATCTGGTCTCCGCCGGACTGTTGTCCTGCGGGAGCGCTGTGGTGAGTTGCGACTTTGCAGCAGCCATGCAGGCGCGAAAACTGACACTTGACATCGCGGCGAATTGTGATACAATGGAATCATCAAGCAAGGATAGATAGTGCACGCATGAACGTACGGCAGTTGTCCCTAACACTCCTTTCCGAGCTCCTCCTTACGAGGAGTCATTCGCGCTTGGGAGAAGAAGGGGTACCTGTCGGGTAAGCAGACGGCAAGTTGGCAGCAAAGGCCTCCCAGGCGTGGGAGGCCTTTTTTGTTGTTGTGAAGGGGAGGGCAAAAACCCGCCGAGCAGTCTGGCAGACCAGATAAGGAGGGAGAGAGCATGGAGACGTTCGAGACTCATGATCCGCATACCATCGAACCGAAATGGCAGAAGCGCTGGGCTGAAACTCAGCTCTACCGCACGCCGGCGCCGGACGGCCGGCCGACCTTCTATTGCCTCGACTTTTTCCCCTATCCCTCTGGCGCGGGGCTGAGCGTGGGGCACTGCCGCAACTATGTGCCCACAGATGTGATCAGCCGCTACCACCGCATGCAGGGATCTGCTGTGCTGCACCCTATGGGCTGGGATGCCTTTGGGCTGCCTGCGGAGAACGAGGCGATGGACAAAAAGATCCATCCCCGCGATAGTACCCGTCGCTATGCGGCCAACTACCGGCGGCAGATGAATCTCATCGGCGCGTCCTATGACTGGGAGAAGGAGATCAGCTCGAGCCACCCCGCCTACTATCGCTGGACCCAGTGGTTCTTCCTGCTGATGTACGAACGCGGCCTGGCCTACCAGACCCTGGCGCCGGTGAACTGGTGCGAGTCTTGCCAGACCACGCTGGCCAACGAAGAGGTGGAGGATGGCCTGTGCTGGCGCTGCCATCAGCCGGTCACGCGGCGGGACCTGAAGCAGTGGTTCCTGCGCATCACGGCCTATGCAGAGGAGCTGCTGTCCGAGACGTACAACCTGGATTGGCCGGAGCACATCCTGACCATGCAACGCAACTGGATCGGGAAGAACGAGGGCGTCGACTTTGAGCTACGGGTAGCAGGGCACAGCGAGGCCGCATTCAGGGTCTTTACTACACGCCCCGACACGGTGTACGGCATGACCTTTGCTGTACTGGCTCCCGAGCACCCGCTGGTAGGCGAGATCACTACGGCGGAGCAGCGGGCAGCAGTGGAAACCTACGCAGCCCGGGCGCGTAACATGACCGAGATCGAGCGGGAGAGCACCGAGCGCACCCGTGACGGCGTGTTCACCGGGGCCTATGCCATCAACCCGGTCAACGGACGGCAGATCCCGATCTATGTGGCCGACTATGTGCTGCTGAGCTACGGCACGGGCGCCATCATGGCTGTGCCAGCCCACGACCAGCGCGACTATGAGTTTTCACAGGCCTACGGGCTGCCGGTCGTGGAAGTAATCAGGCCTGATGCCGGGAGCCCCCGGACCGAGGGCTGTGCATTCGAGGGCGATGGGTGCATGGTCAACTCGGGTCCGTTCGACGGGCAGCAATCAACCGAATCGTGGCAGGGCATCGCCGACATGATGGATCTCGAGGGCTACGGCCGGCGCACGGTGCAATACCGCATGCACGACTGGCTGATCAGCCGGCAGCGATACTGGGGCGCGCCCATCCCGATGATCAGCTGCGAGCGCTGCGGCACGGTGCCGGTACCCGAGGGGGATCTGCCGGTGCTGCTGCCGCACGTACCTGACTACCTGCCCCGGGGAGATGGCAGCTCACCGCTGGCCAATCTGCCCGAGTTTATCAACGTGCCCTGCCCGAGATGCGGTGGCCCAGCCCAGCGCGAGACCGATACCATGGGCGGGTTCGCCTGCTCTAGCTGGTACTTTTTGCGATTCCCGGACCGCGAATACGCGGACGGGCCGTTCAATCCCGAAGAACTGCGGCGCTGGCTGCCGGTTGACCTGTACGTGGGTGGTGCAGAGCATGCCGTGATGCACCTGCTGTACGCGCGGTTCTGGACCAAGGTGTTGGCCGATGCCGGGCTGGTAGACTTTCGCGAGCCATTCCCCCAGCTGCGAAGCCAGGGAGTCCTGCACGCGGCCGATGGCAAGCGCATGTCCAAGAGCCGGGGCAACGTGGTCACCCCCGACGAGGTGGTCGAGCGCCGCGGAGCCGACATCCTGCGCATCTACCTGCTGTTCATGGCGCCGTTCGAGCGGAACGTCTACTGGGACGAAGAAGGAATCTCGGGGGCAGAGCGATTCTTGCAGCGGGTGTGGCGGCTGTGCCACGGCAAGGGTCAGAGCGGGGAAGGAACCGCCGGGGAGCAGGCCGAGGCATCACTGCGGAGAACAATGCACAGGACGATCGAGCGGGTCGCGGGCGACATCGAGGCGTTCAAGTTCAACACGGCCGTCGCTGCCCTGATGGAATACAGCAACGCCCTGTGGGCCCACCAGCAAGCACATGGCGCCACGCCGGCATTCCGGGAAGCGAGCACGACCATGATCCGGCTGGTAGCCCCCTTTGCCCCGCACATCGCCGAGGAGCTGTGGGCGTCGCAGGGAAAGGCCTACTCGGTACACCAGCAGCCGTGGCCCGAGTTTGACCCGGCCCTGACAGTAGAGGAAACGATCACGCTGGTGATCCAGGTGAACGGCAAGGTGCGCGACCGGATCCGCGTGCCAGCAGAGATCGAAGACGATCGCGCACG
>JASFLR010000268.1:0-5341 GCA_050117995.1 Anaerolineae bacterium | reverse complement strand
CAGCACAACACCCAGGGCATAGAGGTCAGTGCGATAGTCTACCTCTACACCCTCGGCTTGTTCGGGCGACATGTACTCTGGCGTGCCCATCAACATCCCTGTCCGCGTCAGCTGCTGAGCCTCCGATGCGGCTTTGGCGATGCCAAAGTCGGTCAGCGTGGTGTGACCATCGTCTCCGACAAAGATGTTGGCGGGCTTGACGTCGCGGTGGACAAAGCCACGTCTGTGAGCATAGTCCAGGGCGCCCGCTACCTGTTCAATAATGCGAGTCGCTTTCTCCACCGGTAGCTCGCCCTCTTCTTCGATGATCTCTTTGAGCGTGCGCCCCTCCAGGAGTTCCATGACGATGAAGTAGATTCCCTGCTCGTGTCCCACATCGTGGATGACGACGATATTAGGGTGCCGGAGCTGGGCCGCCGCCAGTGCCTCTCGCTGGAAGCGTTCTACGAACTCCTGGTCAAAACCTAGGTGGGGAGGCAGTACCTTGATAGCCACGTAGCGGTTGAGGGAGGACTGGTATGCGCGGTATACCACGGCCATTCCCCCTCGACCGAGTTCCCCGACGATCTTGTAGTTGCCCAGTTGCCTGCCGATCATGCCTGCCATGGTTTCTCCCCGATCTCACCGTTGCTGTCTATCGTGTCGTGCGGCAAGTCATGCACTCCTGGCCTGCCTACCACGTCCAGCTTGGATCTCCGTCACGGTTTGGACTCTGGACAAGGGGCACGGCCTCGCCGCCGCTGCGCGGTACGGCCCAGATATTGACGGTGTCGTTTTGATCGCTTCGCCCGTTGTTGTTGGAGTCACGCACTTGGGCGAAAGCGACCCACTCGCTATCCGGCGACCAGGTGGGCGTCAAGGCCCAAGCGCTCGATGTGAGTTGCTGCAGGCCGCCACCCGTCGCCCGGCCCACCCAGATATCGCCTGCGTCCTCAAAGTCGATCGAGCCACTGCCATTGGTATCCTTGGTGATGCGCAAGAAGGCTATCCAATTTCCATCTGGCGACCAGGTGGGTTGGACGTCACAATCTGTGTCATCCAGCCAGGTGGTACGGTTGCTCCCGTCAGCGTCTATGATATAGATATCCCAGTCGCTTCCATCCTTGTACCCTTCGGTGAAGATGATCCTTTCGTCGGGAGACCAATCAGCCCATTGGTCCTCCGCCACGCTGTAGGTAACCTGTTGTAGGCTACCGTTCAGCCGTCGCACGAAAATCTCCGAGTTGGGTACTCCTTCAGTCTCAGCCGTGGTTGACAGGGATATCCGCTCGCCATCCGGTGCCCAGCGGGGATAGTCATCCCATGCGCCTGTCGCAACCCAAGATGTCTGCGCGCTGCCATCGGCCCTCATCACCCACAGGTCATAGCTGCCTGTCCGGTAGCTCGTAAAGGTAATCTTGGTGCCATCGGCCGACCAGTCGGGCAGCCAATCGTTGGCGTTGTTCTGCGTCAGCCGCACTGGACTCCCCCCGGCTAGGTCCACCACATAGATCTCCGGATTGCCGTGCCGGTTGGAAGAGAATGCCAGCCGGCCAAAGGCTGCAGGTTGTGGTGGTGGAGTATCCGTCGTTGGCGCTGGTGTTTCTGTGGGCGGGGGCAATGCATCCGTGGGCGGTTCAGAGGTAGCCGTCGATTGAGGCGGTACCTGAGTAGGCGGTGGCTGAGTGTCTGTAGCCACGCTCGTGGTAGTAGCCTCATCAGTAGGCACCGCTTCGGTGATCATCACGGCCTCGGTCACTACTGCAGTTCCCTCTGTGGCGATTGACGTGGCGACTGGCGTTGGGGTCTCCTGTCCGCCATCGCCTCTGAGCAACAGGATAATCGCGACTGCGATCACTACCAGCACTACTGCCGCCCCTGCAGCAATGGGCACTGCCAGAGACTTCTGAGGTCTCGAATCTTTCGTAGGCGTTGACGGTGGCGCCGCGACTGCGACGGTCGGCTGCCCCGACTGGGCAGCTTGCAGTGCCGCCACCATATCGCTGCCGTTCTGGTATCGGCTTGCCGGTTGCTTGCTGATCGATCTCATCACTACCGACTCGATTGCAGGCGATAGGCTGGGTCGCAACCGCCGTACGGGTGGCGGTGGTTCGTATATGACAGCGTGCAGGGTGGCGTGGGGCGTGGTGCTGTGGAAGGGGGCGCGTCCGGTCAGCATCTGGTACAGCACGACACCCAGTGCGTATAGGTCCGTGCGGTGATCCACCGTGCCGCCTTCGGCCTGTTCGGGCGACATGTACTCTGGCGTGCCAATTAGCATCCCTGTCCGCGTCAGGTGTTGCGTCTCGGACGCGGCCTTGGCAATGCCAAAGTCGGTCAGCGTGATATGATCGTTCTTGCCGACAAGGATATTGGCCGGCTTGATGTCGCGGTGGACGAAGCCCTGCTCGTGAGCATAGTCGAGGGCGCTCGCCACCTGCTCTACAATGCTAGTAGCCCGTTTTGGTGAAAGGGACTGCTCCTCCTGGATGAGTTCCTTGAGGGAACGGCCCTCTAGGTATTCCATGACGATGTAGTAGATGCCCTGTTCCTGAGCGACGTCGTGGATCACGACCACGTGCGGGTGCCGCAGTCCGGCTGCTGCACGGGCCTCGCGCTGGAAGCGCTCAACGAATTGTTGGTCAACGCTGAGTTGTGGAGCCAGCACCTTGATAGCTACATGACGGTTGAGGGAGCGCTGGTAGGCGCGATAGACCACAGCCATACCACCCCGCCCGATCTCATCGACAATCTCATAGTTGCCCAGTTTGCGACCCACAAGATCCATGCTGCTAGTTTCCTTTCAACCCGTTGCGTCTCGAAAGACGGCGCCAGCCCGACCTCAGATATGGCATTGGCTCATAGATCTTGAGGGAAATCTGACGCGCCAGGGTCTGAGGTGTCCTCGTCCGTTGGGCTTGGCGCCGGCGTCCACGTTGCAGGCAGCGGAATCTTGGTCGGCAAAGTCGTATTGCTGGGCGTGGCTGTCGGTACGGATGGCCCAAGTGGCCCTGGGTAGGTGAATCTCCGAGGTGTGGCCTCGGGGCTGACGCGCTCATCTGTACCTCTTTGCACCACGACCACACTCCAGAGATACTGCCCTGAGCCTCCATTCATAATCTGTGGTACCAGATCAAGGTTGATGGCCTGGTGCATATCTGACCAGGACTGGGCTGCTCCAAGGTGATCGTCCGCGCCTTCCTTCCAGATCAAGACCTGGTATGCCAGATCCTGGCCCAGGGACCCGGTGTGGGTCCACGCGAAGGTTACGAAGCCCTGAAGCTCCGCATCTGCTGCCGGGCTGTCCAAGAGGGGGGCTGGAAGGGTAGCGATAGGTTCTGGAGAAGCCACGGCTGGCAGAATCGACGGGCTTGTGGCTGTGGGTTCCGGCTGCGTTGTCGAGGTTGGCGCTAGTGTTGCCGTTGGGCCGGTGGTGTCGAGCGTCGGCGTTGCTGTCCCTGTCTGAACAGGGCTCACACCCATATCTCCCGAAGGCGATGGTTCCGGCGTGGTGGCGTCCACCCGAGTGGAAGCTGTTGGCACAGCCGTCTCGGTTGCTTTGCCTCCAAAGATCGTTCCCGTGGCCCATAGCAAGCCCAGGACCAGGGCTACAACTGCGACTCCTCCTACCAGGGCGGGTACCAGGCGGGAGCGATGTGTAGGTGCCCGTTCGCCGGGAGCCAGCGGCAGGGTGGCAGCAGGAGGTGCCACATCCGCTTCAGTGCTGACGATCAGGACCGTGATGTTATCGCTGCCACCGCGCTCGTTCGCTGCAGCAACCAGCAGCTGCGCTGCCTCTTGCGGGGGATAATCCCGGATTATGGCGGCTATCTCGCGATCCTCCACCCGGCCCGTGAGGCCATCGCTGCACAGCAGGAGTGCGTCACCCTGGCTGATCTCGCCTTCAAATAGGTCCACCTCCACGATCGGTTTGGAGCCCAAGGCACGGGTAACCAGGTTTCGTTGGGGATGTCGTGTGGCTTGTTCATGCGTGAGCAGGCCGGCCCGTACCTGTTCTTCAACCCACGAGTGATCCTCCGTGATCTGCGTCATCTTGGTCTTGTTGATCAGGTAGGCCCGGCTATCACCCACATTGGCCACATACACTCTTCGTCCCAGGAGGACAGCTGCCACCAGGGTGGTCCCCATGCCCGCCTTGGAGGGATCGGCCTGTGCCTGTGCGTGGATCTGCTGGTTTGCAGCCTGCACGGCTCGCACCAGGCTCTTGCCCACATCTCGTGACGGGTCGGCATAGTATTGCTGGATCGCCAGCTCTACAGCCCCCCGGCTTGCCACCTCTCCGGCCTGGTGACCGCCCATGCCATCGGCTACCAGGTAGAGGGCGCCTTTGCGCGCCCGTTCCTGGGGATCCGTTGGTTCATAGAAATCTACATAATCTTCATTATGGGGCCGTACGCGGCCGGTGTCGGTTAGCTTGACAGCGACCAGATCGATACCCTGGGCAGGCACCGTCTCCTGCGAATCCATCCTCCCGCCAGCCATGGGATCTGGCACGACTGTCTGATTGTCACTCATAAAGACCTCCCTCGATGGTTGCCATGCTCAGGGTGTCACTCGCTTTCTTGAACGGGTTGGCTCGGAGCCAGGACTACAGGTAGCTTTGTGGTTTGGGTCGGCTGTAATGTGACTGTGGGCAGGGGCAGGCGGGGCTGTCCAGTCGCAGGGACATAGATGGAACCCTGTAGAGTATAGATCTCATCCTCTTCGAACGCCATGGTTTGGTCTTCGATAGCCCATATGCCGTGCAGCAAGACTCGCGTGCCTCGCTGCAAGCCTGGGCCTGGATCTGGACCGATCAGCCCATTGGGGTTGCGATCGACGATGCTATATACCCACACATTTTCTTCCCTCGAGCCAGTTTGGTGAATCAGGGTCCACGCCGGTTGCCACCAAGCCCACCAATGGCTGCCGCGCTCAATGAGCTGCGCCGCAACAGCAGGTTGATCCTCTTGCTGCAGTCCATAGACGCGCACCGGGTGACCGCTCAGGTCCACGCCAACCTCGCCAGGTGCCTGGTAGGTCACGGAGTACTCCATGTCAGCCATCTCCAGCCGAAAACCGCACCCTTGCTGTTCGCAACTCCAATCGCGCGCTGTGCCTACCAGGAAGACCCCTGCTGCTGCCGGCCTTAACTCGCTGGCCCTCAGCGCCTCAGGAGCCGCCAGGCCCCCATGCGCAGCACTCATCTGAGCTGCATCTGCGTAGCCCAAATACAGGGCAACCTGGTCCGGATTGGTACCTGCCAGCCTGCCGTCCTGTAGTGGGGCGGGCAACGGGGCTGCCACCGGATCACCTGCAAGCTTCTGGGTTAGCGCCGGCACGAAAATCACAGCGGCGAGTG
>JASFLR010000267.1:0-5359 GCA_050117995.1 Anaerolineae bacterium | reverse complement strand
CGACGACCATCGGATAGTTCCGCCGGCCAACGGCCTGATCCGCCTCAACATCGGGGAACTGGTTGAGAAGTAGCAGGTTCACCAGCAGGAAAAAGGGCACCAGCGAGGCGACGAACCCGGTCCAGGTATAGGAGCCGGTCAACGCCACATCGGTGCCCATGGTCATCATCGGTCCGAATCCCAGCCCCGGTGCGATCAGGCATAGGAAGGGAATGCGCGTCAACCAGGGCGTGTAGATAATGATGAGGATGAGCCCTAGAAGCCCCAGTGGTAGAAGCGCGGGTCCCCACACCGTCAGAAAGTAGATGCCGATCGCCGCGGCAACCAGCAGTGCTACACTGGCAGTGATCAGGGCGGTGCGCGCTGCCTCAGGGTGGGCTGCCAGAGTGCCGCTGCCGCCGCTGAAGGGGGTCGGCTGCGTGTGGGTGTCCAGCCCGCTCTTGAAGTCAAAGTATTCGTTAAAGGCGTTTACGCTGATGTGCGCCGCCACGGCACCGATAAAAACAATGATGACGTGGAGAAAACGGACGTCGTCGCTAGTCCAGACTGCAGTACCCGCACCCAGTGCCACGCAGGCAGGTGGAAGAACGAGGAATGGGATGCGCATGGGCCCCAGCACGTGCTGTGCTTTTGTCATCGTTGACCCCTTTCTGTGAGCGCCCTTCTTCGATGGCCAAGCCCTGCCCTTCCTGAGGATTGAGGCAGGTTCTCGGAGCGATGGCTGCCATCGCGGTCACAAGTATACCACAGAGATTGGGCCGTTGGGAAATCGCGGGCCCGTTGGACAACAGAGCACCGGATCCGTCACGTTGCACTACATCTCCTTTGCCTGTGTGTCCCTTTTCGGCTACAATGGATGGTACATCCTCACTGGGAGAGTGCACGATGAAACGGCTATGGTCGCCCTGGCGGCTGGAATACCTGACGGCTGAAGAGGTAGAAGGTTGTGTTTTCTGCCACGCGGCGGAAGACGAGCACGACCGGGACAACTTGGTCCTGCTACGCGGCGAGCGGGCCTTTTTGATCTTGAATCGCTATCCCTACAACAACGGGCACTTTATGTCCGTCCCCTACGCTCATGTGCCCAGCCTGGAGGATCTGGATGCGCCCACCCTTACCGAGATGATGCTCCTTCTGAACCGGGGGTTGGCTGCCCTGCGGGCCATCATGCACCCCGATGGTTTTAATGTCGGAGCTAACCTCGGGCACGTTGCAGGGGCGGGCATTGAGGATCACGTGCACATCCACGCTGTCCCCCGTTGGGCCGGCGACACCAATTTTATGCCGGTCATTGGCGATATGCGGGTCGTTCCCCAAACCTGGTTGCAGACCTATGACCAACTCAAGGCAGCTCTGGAGGAGCAGCACTAGGCCAGCCTCGGGCTACAGGCCGCGATCTGTGAAGGCTCCAGTTCCTATCCAAAAGAAAAAAGCCTGCCCATCCCAGGGGACGAGCAGGCTCAATGGCAATTCAGAGGAGATCAGAAGGCCATGTCGGTGTTCCAGACCTCGTAGACCTTGCCCACCAGGTGCGGTCCTACTTTGAGGGTGGGTTTGCCAGGCTGCCAGCCAGAGGGCGTCGCCTCTGCTCCCTTGGTCTCTCTGACGAGCTGGAAGGCCTGGACCTGTCGGAACAACTCCTGTACATTGCGGCCCACCGGTGGCGTCAGTACCTCCATGGCCTGGATCACGCCGTCGGGGTCGATGATAAAGCGCCCCCGGATGTCCACGCCCCCAGCGCTGTCGTACACGCCATACAGCTGGCCGATCTTGCCGCCCGCATCGGACAGCAAGGGGTAGGGCACACCGCCCTCGACCATCTTGGAGAGCTCCTCTTCCTGCCAGATCTTGTGGGTGAAGCGACTGTCAGTGCTCATCGCCAGTACCTGGACGCCGATCTTTTTCAGCTCGGGCACCTTGACGGCCACGGCCGCCAGTTCGGTCGGTCAGACGAAGGTAAAGTCACCGGGGTAAAAGCACAGCACCACCCACTGGCCTCGATAGTCCGACAGCTTGATATTCTTGAACCCACCATCCACGTAGGCGCTGGCCTCAAAATCCGGCGCCTCTGCTCCCACTAGGGGTGACGGCATTTCGACCTCCTTGTCAATAGTCTGTGATTCTGCCTCTGCTGGGGTTTCTCGGGACACCAGCGGTCCCGCGGCTGACTGGACGCATGATACAGCCTCTTCGCTCATATACTGCCTCCTGTAGGGATTTCTCAGGCGCGACGCCGCGCCCATAACGCTCAGATATCGAAGACCATTATAGCATCAGTGAGTTGATGTGTCAATGCGCGCAGTTTTTAGGACAGGAACGCCGCTAGGCGGGGCAGCCTACAGCCTGTTATGCACTTTGATGCCTGAGTGTGGTATGCTCAGGGCATGACACGGAAAGGCTATCTCGGCGAGGTAGCCGACGATGAGTGGAAATTTGTCGCACACTATCTGACCTTGATGAGGGAAGATGCCCCACAGCCGGAGCATAGGCAGCCCGCCGTTGCCCCCGCGGCTTGCGACCCACCACTGCTAGACTTGGGCCTGTAGAGGGTCGATACTGCCCGCCTCGCGCGGAGCCCAATCCCTTCCTTCAGTGGACCGGCACAGCCACAACATACACGCGTTTGGGGAACGGCGCCCAAGTGGAGCCACCACAGGTCACCAGTGTTAGCCGCTCGGGACCGTCGGTCGAAAGGTAGGCTTGGTGCCTGACGAGTTCTTGTTGGTCTTTCTTGGCCCACGGGATGCTTGCTACCTCAGTGACTCGGTAGTTGAAGGTCTGACCGCTGCTATTGACGATCTCTACCTGGTGGTCTACCCTCAGTTGACCCAGTCGCAGGAAAACGGCATTGACACCATATCCATAGTTATGGCCCACCAAGATCGTGTTTCCTGGTTGCCCGGGCGAGGCCGACTCGGCAAGATGGCCTACAAGGTCCGGTCTTCCTCGCGGGAGCAGTTGGTCATAGTCCCGCATCCAGCTTCTGGAGCGCGAATCGTAGGTGAGCGTCACCTCGACGATTGAACGGTCCACGCCTATGGCCGGAATACGAACTCGGATTCCGGCTTGATTCGGTGCCCTCGTGGGCTGCGGGCCTTGCGTGGGCAACAGATACGGCGTGGGCGATGGGCCTGCCGCGGGAGACACACCTGGTGCGGGCGTTGGGCTGGCAATGGAGGTGGGGCCCAATCCGGGCAATGAGCTCGGTGCGGGCGATGGGCTTGGCGTGGGCAAAGGACTCGACGTAGACCAAGCCGGCAAGCCGGTGACCAACATCGTCGGCTTTCTGGTAGCAGAAGCTTGTATGACCACGCGTGCATTCCCGGGCCATAGCCACAGATCCACACAGAGCCCCGCGATAGCGGCTATCAGGACGAAAGCCAACCACACCAGGCCCGTAGTCATCGGGTCTGGCCCCAGCATATCAGCGGCTCTTGGCCCAACCTGTACCCTGCCTCTTGGGGGTTTCACCTCGTCTGCACCATAAGCACAGTAGACCATGCCATTATAGCACGAACTGGTCATAGGCACCAGATCACGGAACGCTCCATGAGGGATCGCTGTGTGGCAGCTCTCTGGGCAGCTTCTCCGGAAAGATCAGCCATCATGGACTGGTGCGGGATTGGCGCGTCACCGGTGCGTCTCCAAGATTCAGAATCTGCCCGAGGACAAGCCCCGGATTGCTCGCTCTCAAGCCTTGGACTGTGTCCACCATGCAATTGCCGGCCAGGTCCGGAGGCCTGGAATTGGCAACCCAGCGGGAGAGCGAACAGATAGAGGGCATACTGACAGTTGTTGTGCTATATGCTGTGTTTACTCGTAGAATAACGAGAAAGCAATAGTCCTGGCGTGATTACGTAAACCATTGACTAGTTGTAAGAAAGATGGTATAATGCAAGAGATGCAGTAGGCTTGACTGCATGATCGCCGGACTGGATGTGACCCAGGGACTATCGGTCAGGGAGAGGACAAGATGCAGGGCCGCATACTCCGAATGTTATTGTACACCTTGCTAGGATTGTTCGCTCTCCTTGCAGCAGTGCCGGCACCTCAACCCGCTGGAGCCCAGGGAGGCACCTGCATCGATGACATTACAGGCAGAACCAATGTCTGTTCTGCCAGAGATGTCCAGATCAGCTACTTGGTGAATGAACAGCAAATAACCTGTACATCGGGTGAGCCGGTGACCTTGCACCTCACAGCAAGACTGGTGAGCACATCGGCGGAACGCTACGACATTGGGATATTCCTGGCGCTCGATGGCGGCAATGCGGCATCTGGGTCGTGTCACCATGACTACCTGCGTCCGCCCTTGGCAGCGGGAGGGACCTGCACTGTGTCGGGCGACGACTGCAAGAAGGACGCCGACTGCCCTGCAGGCGAGACCTGCACTGGTGGGTACAACCCCGGCAGCACTGGCGTCCCAGGCGGCCCCTTTTACGATGCAGAGCCTGAGGATGCACTGGATGAATGCGGTGATCTTGAACAGGGCGTGAATACGTACTATCGCCTGGCTCCAGTTACTGTGGCATGCATCGACTCCGATGGCGATGGTTTGCTGGACGTGAGCACCGCTGTGAGTTGGGACAACCAGAGGACCAACACTTGCCAGAATGTGGGCGATGCCATCCCTAATACACCGTCCAAGTGCCGCTATGGGACCGTGGATATCGCGAACGTGATCGTGATCGTGACTCCGGGCGAGATCCAGGTACAAAAGAGCGCCGAGCCAACACAACTTACCGTGCCTGGTGGTCCGGTCGAATTCACCTTTGCCGTGGAGAATCCCTCGCCAGTTACCGTCACCCTGGAGAGCCTCGTCGACTCGGTGTACGGTCCGCTCGAGGAGGCGGATGGCGACTGTACAGTGCCGCAGACGCTAGATCCTGCCGGCACCTATACGTGCTCCATCAATGCGCAAGTGCTCGGGAGCCCGGGTGTCTACGAGAACACCGTCACCGCGTCCGGCGTCGACTGGAACCAGGATCCAGTCTCCGACACTGATACGGCGTCGGTGACGATCGTCAGCGCGCCTCCGGGCGAGATCCAGGTGCAAAAGGCCGCCGAGCCAACGCAGCTTCTCGTGCCTGGTGGTCCGGTCGAATTCACCTTTGTCGTGGAGAATCCCTCGGCGGTTACCGTCACTCTGGAGAGCCTCGTCGACTCGGTGTACGGTCCGCTCGAGGAGGCGGATGGCGACTGTACAGTACCCCAGACGCTAGGCCCTGCCGGCACCTATACGTGCGCCATCAATGCGCAGGTGCTCGGGAGCCCGGGTGTCTACGAGAACACCGTCACCGCGTCCGGCGTCGACTGGAACCAGGATCCAGTCTCCGACACTGATACGGCGTCGGTGACG
>JASFLR010000266.1:0-5370 GCA_050117995.1 Anaerolineae bacterium | reverse complement strand
GGAGCATCATGTCGTAGCCCAACAGCTCGCAGAGCTCCTTGGCTAGCAGCGGAAGTTGTGGATTGCGAAAGGCGCGGCTGGTGAGGGCCAGCTTGGCGGCCTGTTCGACCATGACCTTGACCAGCCGGGGATGGCAGTGACCCTGATTCACGGCTGAGTAGGCAGCCAGGCAGTCCAGGTATCTCCTGCCTTCCACATCCTCAACCCAGACTCCGGACCCACGTGCAATGACGACGTCCAAAGGCTCATAGATATGGGCGGTATACTGTTCCTCGATCTTGATGTAGTCTGTCGTATTTGTATTCATATTCAACCTCGGCTTTTCCTGTGTCACCCAGGCTGCCGCTATAACCTCTCAACTGTCTCTGTCAGGCTGATGCCCAGTTCGGCTAGTTCGGCCAGCACCGGCTCATAGATCTCGGGGATGACCGGCACGTGGACGCCGGTGAGGTCGCCAAACTCGCCGTGCAGGATCATGCGGGAGGCGATCGCTGCCGGCAGTCCCACCGTACGCGCCATCGAGGTAGCGCCATGGGGGATACCATAGTCGATCATGGTGGCGGTGATGGCCTCCTTGCGATCGGGATACTCGGCCACGAACTCGTGCTGCATTACGATCATGTCCCGCTCGCCGGGCTGGTAGACCATCTTGGACAGCATCAACTCGGTCATCACGTCGATGGGTGTAACCTTGCCAGCGGGAAGCGGGTCATCGGAGAAGAGGCCCAACCAGGCCATGTCGGTGATAGGCTTGGAATCGTGGCACATGCCCCATCGCTCGGCGAGGAATTGCGGCAGATCGGTGCCGGGGGCGACGTCCAGCAAACCGGCGGTGAATTCTCGGCAGGTGCGGGGCGCCTGCTGTTCGGAGTTGGCCAAAGGGACCTCCTCAAAACAGCCCATATCGGCCAGCTTTTTCAGCGTGGCGCACCAGCCCGGGTAGCGCAGTGTGCCGCGGAACATCCAGTCGGTGGGGTGGATGCTGTAGGTTTCGGCGTAGGGCATGCTGTCGCGATTGGGATACCCTTCCAGCTCACCCAGTCCCTTGATGGTCACCGGCCAGTAGTTGTCAAACAACTCCATGCCCGGGATCTCCACGATCTCTCCGTGTCGCTGAAACCGCGCTGGATTTCTGCCTGCCAGCAGGACGCCCTTGGGGCTCCAGGAGAACTTGTAGCCAAGAGGATTGTCGTTGGCGTCGGGAGCCGGCAGGCCGCCCGTCCAGGACATAAAGCTGGCAATCCTGCCCCCGTCCTGCTCCACCTGGTGGATGACCTTCATGGCTGACATATGATCGATGCCGGGATCCACGCCGATCTCGTTCATCAGGATGACGCCGGCATCCTTGGCGGGCTTGTCCAGCGCGCGCATCTCATCTTTGACATAGGAGGTTGTCACCATATGCTTGCCATGTTTCACGCAAAGCTTGGCTACTGTGGGGTGATAGACATACGGCAGCATGCTGACTGCAAGGTCCGCCTGGTGGATCAGGTCCTCCAGTTCTGCTTCGTCAGTCACATTCAGGGCCATGGCACGGCCCCGTGCGTGTCCGTCGATCAGGCTCTCTGCCTTGCTGACGGTTCGGCTGGCAACAGTCACCTCAAAGTCGGGAACGGCAAGCAGATAGCGAACGTGCGGTCGGGTAACCAAACCTGCACCGAGTACTAGTACCTGTCTCATGGGAAAGACCCTCCTCTCATCACTGTTCTATTGGGTTGGATTGCTGTGACCAGCGCAGCATCCATCGCGGACGATGCTGGCAAAGCAGCGAATAACGTCAACCAAACACCTGCACCTGCCTAGTCCAGATAGTCCTGGATATAGCCGTAGTCAGGCGTCAACTTGCCGCCGTAGACTATGACGGCACGCTTGATCTCGGGTGGCAGTTCGCTCTCGTCAAAGGGCACGGAAAAGTCACAGTTGGCAATGGCGGGAATGAACGGCTTCAACACGCCGCTGAAGTAGACAGATGCCTCGCGCGGAAGTTCGGCTGGCAAGATGTCCACAGCCATGATCACGATGCCGTCTCCCTCGTAGCCGGTCGTAACCTGTCCAGTAAGCGGGTTATAGACATAAATGGGATCACCCGGTTCTGTGCACTTGACTGTACATTCGATGGCACCCTCCACGTCGCAACTGATGTCGCCGATGACCTGCAAGCGGGGTGCCTCCGGTCCCGAGAAAAGCTCTTTCAAGTACGTCCTAGTCGCCAGCCGCGGATAGCGCTCGGTCCAGAAGATGGCGTTGACCAAGACGTTCAAGTGGGGCAAGTACTGCTCAAAAGCGCCCCGGTACTTGTCTGGATGGTCATAGTAGTCTTGTAGCTCGAATGCGTCTCCCGCCGATGCAGGCTCTACCATGTGCCATTCTTTGAAGACCGTCTTGTAGATGTGGTGCCTTGAGAGATCGCTGCGGCTTGCCAGCATGCCCAACTCTTCCGGCTCGATCTCGATGACTGGCAAGAGATCCAGGATCTCCTGCGCGCCCCGCGATACATTCCCATAGCCCGCGATTCCCACGGTGAGCGGAGTCAATTCCTCTGGCAAGCCCTCTGTCTCGATCCGTTCTCTGACCAGGGCTAACGCCGCCTTGGCCTCCTCGAGGTCATGGTACTTGAGGGTCTGGCGCAGGCTGGCAAAAGGGTTGGCAACGCCTTGCCCGGAGAGCCGCCGGCTCAGTGCCCACAGCGTGTCGATCATGCCTGACACACCAGCGTGCCAGCCAAAGAAAATGAGCCGGCGGTTCTTTTCGTCCACCACCCGCTCATAGTCAATCAATGTGCAGCCCTGCTCCAGTAACCGTCGCAGCATGGGCATGTTGTACGGCTGCCCCTTGATAACATGGGCGAAGAACATGTAGACCTTGCCCGGCTCTAGCTGGTCGTTGGGTATTTCCTTGATGCCAAAGATCACGGGACAGGAAGCCAGATCGTCCTCGACGATCAAGCCCGCTTTTGCGAACTCTTGGTCAGTGAAGGCGCGGGTGGGCGATCGCTGAACGACCACCTTGATATCATGCTCGCGCTGCAATTCGGCAGCATCTCGTGGGGTCACTGGCACTCGCCGTTCCCATTCGCTCTTGTCCTCGCGACGGACGCCAATCAATGCGGTCATAGTCCCTTCCTCCTCTGGCACCTGCCAACGCTGCCGTAGTAGACGACAGCGGCCGGCGCGCGAGTCACCGGCCAATGACTATCCTAGGGGCCCTGCCCCAATAGAGTCTGTGCGCGGCAACAGTGCCGGTGTGCGGCTACATTGTAGTTGCAGTATACGCCCAACCAGAGGCTTTTGTCAAGTACTCTTCGCAGACGGGCTGGAGTGAACGCATCTGGCCTCCCGAGGCGACCTACGCCGACTTCCCGGCCAGAGCGAGCACCCCGAGGCGCCCCCCGAGGTGCCCCCCGAGCCTGTCGAGGGGCGTGCCGAGGGGCGTAGTCGAAGGGCGCTCGCTATCCGAATCTAAATGTGTTTGTCCTGGCAGACGGGCCAGTGCACTGTCAAAGTCGCTGTGTGCCCGCGTTTGCTCGCGGTGGATGGCGTACAATCTCCGATTGCCATCTGCTGACCAACGCTCGTGATCGCCAGATCACGAGCGCGCATTCTCGGCTTTGTCACGACCTTGACAGAGCCCTGCTCACATGAAATGATCGACTTGACACAGGCCCATCCTTATGCTATACTTCTTTCGGTACCCCCGGGGGGTATGTCTGCTGGTCGCACTAGTTCTGTGGAAAGGCGGCTGTAGGATGAGTGAGCAGCATCAACTGATATCCGACTTTGTCAACCGTCGGGTGTGGGCTGTGGTGGGCGCAAGCCAGGATCCACGGAAGTTTGGCTATCAGGTCTTTCGAAGCCTGCGCGATGCTGGGTATATTGTGTACCCTGTCAATCCCAGTGGGGGCGAGTTGGATGGAATTCAGGTCTATCCTACCCTTTCAGACCTACCAGAGCAGCCAGAGGTGGTTAATGTCGTTGTGCCCCCGGATGTCACTGAACGGGTAGTACAGGAAGCGCATCTTCTGGGCTTGAGCCGCGTCTGGATGCAGCCTGGTGCCGAGTCGGAGGCAAGCTTGCGGTACTGTCAGGAGCATGGCATGCAGGTGATTCAGCGAGCCTGCGCGATGGTGTGGAAACGTAGCTGGTCATAGAACATTCTTGGAGGGAGTGATCAATGGACGTTCATAAAGGAGTTCAGGTCCACGTTGCTGTGTTTGGCAATCCGCTGCGCGAGAGCTGCGCGCCGGGCGGCTGAGGTCCGCCCAGGTCTTCGGCGGAGACCACGCGAGTTACCGAGTACTATCTGAAGATGCGCTATGGCGATCTAGTCCAGGTTGAGTACTTGGACATGTCTGACCCGGGAAACCAGGCCGAGTACGCCGAGCTGGCTTCTGTGGTAGAGGACCGCGACCTGTCCTATCCTCTTGTGGCAATAAACGGACGTCTGAGGGCGGCAGGCTCTGCCCACTATTACCATATACTACCCTTTGTGGAGGAAGCGTTCGAGCCCGAGAGCGTGGAACAGGAGGCATAGACGGAGCCTGCGGAGCCCAACCAGCCGTGATTTCGAGGGAGAGATTGACAAGTCTCTCCCTTTTTGTTACACTCCTCCCAATGAGCACGATTTGAGCTGCTCGAGGCAACCTTTTCGCGTTTTTTGCATCTAAAGGAGTAGATCGTTGGATGAGGCAGCTTTTGCGGACGAAGCAGAACTGGTAGAGGGCCTGCGTGCGGGGGACGCAGCGGCCTATCGCAGGTTCGTAGACTCGAACTCGGCCGACATTTACAATCTCGCCCTCAAGTTGCTGGGCGACGAGCAAGAAGCCGAGGACGTGCTGCAAGAGACCTTTTTGAGCGCATTTCGCGCCATCGATCGCTTCGAGGGTCGCTCAAAGCTCTCAACCTGGTTGTACCGTATTGCCTATAACGCCAGCTTGATGCATATCCGGAAGCGAGATCGGATGACGACATTTTCTCTGGATCGACCATATGGTGACGACGAGCAGGAGAGCACAGTGTCTGACAGGCATCTAGTGGACTGGTCAACCATACCGGATGACCAGTTGCTGACCGCCGAGGCACGACAGGAGATGGATCGAGCGATTGCCCAGCTACCCGAGTCCCTGCGCTCCACCTTTGTCATGCGCGATATTCAAGGGCTATCAGGTGCAGAGACAGCTGAGGTACTGGACATCACGGTGCAGGCGGTCAAGAATCGGCTCCACCGGGCTCGGCTCAGGCTTCGCGATAGGTTGTCGAGCTATTTTGTCGAGCGGGTGGCAGCATAGAGAGCAATGGGAAGAATGACAATGGAGCACGGTCACGGCATGTGCCAGGAGATCCTGGAACACATATCTGATTACGTAGATGGCGA
>JASFLR010000265.1:0-5376 GCA_050117995.1 Anaerolineae bacterium | reverse complement strand
GCCCATCCGGTGACCAGCGGGGGGCGCTGTCGCGTTTCACACCGTTGGTGAATTGGCGGGACTGTCCTCCGCCAGCCGGTACCAGCCAGATCGCGCTTTTGTATTCATTGCTCCCTTGGTCTGGCTGGGTGCGAACGTATGCCAGCAAGCGTCCATCCGGGCTAAAGCGCGGCTCTGATAGGGTGGCGATCTGGTAGAGGTCCGTTGATTCCAGATACTCTCTGCTCATGGGATTGTCCTCTCGTCAAGGTCAGCAAGGATGGTCCGCGATATGTCCCGCGCCCGGGGGCTCATGTGCTCGCCAGGCATCGGATATTGGCCGCTTCAGCCCCTGGCGCGTCGGGGCCTATCATGACCAGGATTATACCCCAAAGCGGTCTTGCCAGCAAAGATCTTCTGGATGAAGATTGCGCGTGTAGTAAAGAGGGCAGGGCCTCAAATCGCTGATGCTCAAAATCGCGACTTGACAAGATTTCGATTCTGTGGTACTCTAACGGCAATTCAGGGCAGGAAAGAGGAATGCCGAGAATGCAGTTGATTGTCGTTGAAAGCCTGAACAACCGACGACCTCCCAGGAAGCCAGTCTATCCGTCTGGATAGGTGCCCCTGGGCGTCGTAACTGACCGAAAACCCAGAGCCAGCCTCCAGAGGGAGGCTGGTTTTTCTTTTGCGCGGTGGTACTCACCATCGCGCTTTGATTTACAAGCAAGTCGAAGGACGAGTTCATATCATTGGAGGAATGAGATGAAGGCAGATGTCAAGAAGGTGGTGCTGGCCTATTCGGGAGGGCTGGATACGTCGTGCATTGTGCCCTGGCTCAAGGAGAACTATGGCTGCGAGGTGATCACATTCACAGCCAATGTGGGGCAGGGAGACGAGGAGCTGGAGGGGCTGGAGGAGAAAGCGATCGCCAGCGGGGCGAGCAAAGCCTACGTCGTGGACCTGCGGGATGAGTTTCTCACCGAATACGCGTTTCCCACGATGAAGGCGGGCGCGATCTATGAGCACCTGTACCTGCTGGGCACCTCGTTTGCGCGGCCGGTGACGGCCAAGTACATGGTCGAGGTGGCGGAGCAGGAGGGCGCTGACGCGATCGCCCACGGCTGCACCGGCAAGGGCAACGACCAGGTGCGCTTTGAGCTGACGGTCAAGGCGCTGAACCCGCTGCTGACAGTGATCGCGCCGTGGCGGGAGTGGACGATCCGCTCGCGGGAGGACGCGCTGGCCTATGCCGAGGCCCACAACGTGCCGGTGTCGACCAGCAAGTCGGAGTACAGCCGCGACCGAAATATCTGGCACATGAGCCACGAGGGCAGCATCCTGGAGGACCCCTGGACGGAGCCGAAAGAGGGGATGTACCACCTGACGGTGACCCCCGAGAAAGCGCCCAACAAGCCGGAGCATGTGACGGTTCACTTTGAGCAGGGCGTGCCTGTGGCTGTCAACGGGCAGGTGATGGGCGCGGTGGAGCTGCTGAGCGAGCTGAACGAGTTGGGCGGCGCGCACGGCGTGGGACGGGCCGACATGGTGGAGAACCGGCTGGTGGGCATGAAATCGCGGGGGGTGTACGAGACGCCGGGAGGCACGATCCTGTACACAGCGCACCAGGGGCTGGAGAGCATCACGCTGGACCGGGAGACGATGCACTACAAGCAGGTGGTAGCCCAGCGCTATGCCGAGCTGGTGTACTTTGGGCAGTGGTTCACGCCGCTGCGCGAGGCGCTGGACGCCTTTGTCACCCGGACGCAGGAGCGGGTGACGGGCGTGGTCCGGCTCAAGCTGTACAAGGGCAGTTGCTCGGTGGTTGGGCGCAAGTCGCCGTTCAGCATGTACCGCGAGGATCTGGCCACCTTTGGGCAGGACGACGTCTATGATCAGGCCGACGCCGAGGGCTTTATCAACCTGTTCGGCCTTCCGCTCAAGGTGCAGGCGCTGGTGGACAAGCAGAATGGGATGCTGCCGGGCCTGGTCGCCCCGGACTATGGCGACTTTAAGCGGGATTAGGAGAGCCCAGTCATCCTTCGACAGGTTCAGGATGATCATGCCCAGGGCTCAGGATGCCATGCTTGGGGCACGATGATTGAGGGGTCAGGCACATGACATTGTGGGGCGGGCGGTTTGAGGCAGAACCCAGCGAGCTGATGAAACGGTTCGGCGACTCGATGGCGTTCGACCAGCGGCTGTACGCAGCCGACATCCAGGGCAGTATCGCCTACGCGGGCGCTCTGGAGGAGGCGGGCGTGATCACACCGGCGGAGCGCGAGCAACTGGTCGGCGGGCTGGAGCAGGTGCTGGGCGAGTTCGAGGGCGGGACGTTCGAGACGCAGCCGGGGGATGAGGATATCCATACGGCAGTCGAGCGGCGGCTGGGCGAGCTGGTCGGGGCTGTGGCGGGCAAGCTGCACACCGGGCGCTCGCGCAACGACCAGGTCGCCACCGATATGCGCCTGTACCTTCTGGAGGAGATGGTTGCGCTGGAAGAGGCGCTGGTGGAGCTGCAGGCAGCGATCGTGATCAAGGCCGAGGCGCACCCGGACGCCATCATGCCAGGGTACACGCACCTGCAGCAGGCCCAACCGCTGCTCTTCAGCCACTGGCTGATGTCCTACTTTTGGAAGCTGCAGCGGGACCGGGAGAGGCTGGCGGGCATTGCCGAGCGCTGCGGTGTGTCGCCGCTGGGGGCCGGCGCGCTGGCAGGAAACCCGCTGGGGATCGACCGGGGCGCGCTGGCGGCGGAGCTGGGCTTTGCCGCGGTGGCGCAGAACAGCGTGGATGCGGTCAGCGATCGGGACTATGTGGTCGAGTTGCTGGCGTGGGCGGCTCTGCTGCAGGTCCATCTCAGCGGCCTGGCGGAGGACCTGATCATCTGGTCCAGCCGCGAGTTTGGATTCGTGCAACTGAACGAGGCACACGCCACCGGCTCGAGCCTCATGCCGCAGAAGCGGAACCCCGACTCGCTGGAGCTGATGCGGGGCAAGAGCGGGCGGATCACGGGACACCTGGTTGGCATGCTGACCACGCTAAAGGGCCTGCCGTCAGCCTACAACAAGGACCTCCAGGAGGACAAGGAGGCGATCTTTGACACGCTGGACACGCTTGGGCTGGAGCTTCCGGTCGCGACAGCGATAGTCCGCACGCTGCAGGTGAACGAGGCGCGGATGGGGGAGGCCCTGGACTACGCCATGCTGGCGACAGAGCTGGCAGACTACCTGGTGCGCAAAGGGGTCCCGTTCCGGGAGAGCCACCACTTTGCCGGGCAGGCAGTGGCAAAGGCCGAGGCTGCCGGAGTGTCGTTGCAGCAACTTGGGCTTGAGGAGTACCAGGCGATCAACACGGAGTTTCAGAAAGACCTGTACGGGGTCCTGGACTATCACCAGTCAGTGGCAGCACGGGATGCAGAGGGAGGCACAGCCCCGAAGGCGGTCAAGGTCCAGCTCGAGCGCGCCCAGGCGCTACTGGCCCAATAAGCACAAAATACAAATCGAAAGGGAGAGGGTATCATGGAATGTCTTGAATGCGCAGCAGAACTGGAATTGGCAAGCGACGTGGAAGAGGGCGAGATCGTGGTCTGCCCCGATTGCGGAGCCGAGTTGGAGGTGATGAGCCTCGATCCGATCACGCTGGAGCTGGCCCCCGAAGTGGAAGAGGATTGGGGAGAATAGGCAGAGATGGGTTCGCACCATTCGCCCAAGATCGCGCTCCTGTGCTCCCGGGTGCGGGTCGAGGAGAAGATGCTGCTCGCGGCCCTGCGCGCCAGGCGGGCGGACTTTGAGCGGATCGACCCGCGCAAGCTGATCGTGGACCTGCAAGGCACAGGAGCCGGCACGGGCGGCCTGGACGAGTACAGTGCTGTGCTCGTCCGCTGCCTGAGCCACTCGCGGGCGTCCTATCTCACGCGCTGGTTCGAGGACCGGGGCGTGCCGGCGATCAGCTCGCACCATACGGTGTCCACGTGCGGCGACAAGGTGCTGACCAGCGCCGCCCTGCAAGCCGCGGGCGTGCCCACGCCGCGCACCCTGGTAGCCTTTTCGGCGGAGTCGGCCCTGGATGCCATCGAGGAGATGGGGTATCCGGTGGTGCTCAAGCCACCGCTGGGCTCGTGGGGCAGGCTGCTGGCAAAGGTGAACGACCGGGAGGCAGCCGAGGCGCTCCTGGAGCACAAGACCACGCTGGGCGGCTATGCCCATGGCACCTTCTACATCCAGGAGTACGTGGAAAAGCCGGGCAGGGATATCCGTACCATGGTCGCCGGAAACAGTGTAATCTATGCCATCTACCGGCGCTCGGAGCACTGGATCACGAACACGGCGCAGGGCGGAGAGGCAGAGCTGTGTCCCCTCACCCCGGAGGTGGTCGAGCTCTCGCTGGCTGCGGCGCGGGCTGTGGGCGTGGATGCAGGGCAGTCGGGGATCGTGGCAGTGGACTTGCTGGAGACAGCAGACGGCCAACTGCTGGTGAACGAGGTCAACCACACGCCCGAGTTCCACGGGGCGGCTCAGGCTGCGGAGGCTGATATCGCCGGCCGGATCGTGGATTATGTACAAATGGTGGCGGAGGCAGGGAGATGATAGATGCAGCTATCGTGGGAGCATCGGGCTATGCGGGCGGAGAGTTGCTCCGGCTCCTGCTGGCACACCCACAGGTGAACGTGACCCAGATCACGTCAGAGACGTACGCCAAACAGTACGCCTACTTTGTCCACCCCAATCTCAGGGGCCACACCGACCTGCGCTTCAGCAAGCTGGAGGACCTCGAGGCTTGCGATCTGCTCTTTCTGGCACTGCCCCACTCAAAGGCGTCGGGGCGGATCGAGGCGCTGGCTGCCAAGGCGGAACGGATCGTGGATCTATCCGCCGACTTTCGGCTGCGCCAGTCCGCCGACTATGCCAGGTGGTACGGCGCTCCGCACCCGGCCCCGGAGTGGCTGGAGCGCTTTGTCTACGGCATGCCCGAACTGTACCGGAAAGAGCTGGCAGGCGTCAAGTACGCCAGCGGGACCGGCTGCAATGCCATCGTTACGCTGCTGGCGCTGCTTCCGCTCTACCGCCGCGGCCTGGTGCGGGAGACGGTCGTCGAGGTCAAGGTCGGGTCCTCGGAAGGTGGCAATAAGCCCAGCCCGGCGTCGCATCACGCTGAAAGAGCGGGCGTGGTGCGCACCTACTCACCGGTGGGCCACCGGCACCAGGCGGAGCTGATCCAGGAGCTGGGGCTGGATCCGGAGCAGCCCGGGCTGCACTTTTCGATCACCTCGGTGGGCATCGTTCGCGGCGCGCTGGCGACCTGCCACTGCCTGCTAAACGAGGAACTTGACGAACGCGAGGCGTGGAAGTTCTACCGGCAGGATTACAGCGAGGAGCCCTTTGTGCGGCTGGTGCG
>JASFLR010000264.1:0-5380 GCA_050117995.1 Anaerolineae bacterium | reverse complement strand
CCAAAGATCATGTGCCAGGGCAGATTTCCGGCATCCAGAGGTGTGGGCGGATCATAGTCGACCAGGATCAGATCGGCGGGCGCGCCCTTTGCCAGCAAACCAAACCGCGATCCCAGCCCGGGGAAAGACACACGCGCGATCCGGGAATTGTGCTCCCAGGCTATCTGCATGACCTGATCGGCCGGCAGGGTACGCGGATCGCCGCTGGCCTGTTTGTGCGCCAGGTAGGCCGCTGACATCTCGGTGAACATGTTGTTGGAAAAGCCGTCGTTGCCCAGACCAACCGGTATCCCGATCTTGAGCATCCAGGGTAGGTCGGCCGTGCCCACTGCGTTGTTCATATTGGAGCGGGGATTGTGTACTACCATCGTCCCGCTGTCCAGCAGGATCTCGGTCTCGATCCGGTCCACATGCACGCAGTGGGCGGCGATGGTCTGCGGTCCCAAGATACCGGCCTTTTCCAGGCGTTCCACCACGCGCAGCCCGCTCCTGCGCAGGCTCTCGCGCTGGTCGGCCTCGTCCTCTGCCACGTGCAGGTGAAAACCGGTGCCCAGCGTTTTGGCTTGATCACTGCACATGTCCAATGTGGCCTGCGACAGGGTGAGCGAGGCGTGCAGGCCAAAGGTTGCGCCGATCTGGTAGTCGCCTTTGCGCTGGCGGATCTGGGCCTGCTGGATGAAACGGACATTCTCCGCAATGCCAGCCATCGCCGCTTGCTTCCCATCTCTGTCAGTCACCTCATAGCATAGGCAAGCGCGCGCGCCGGCCTGGTCTACCGCGCGGGCGATCTGATCCAGGCTGCCAGTGATATGCTTTTGGCTAGCGTGGTGATCGATAAGCGTGGTGGTGCCATGGCGGATGGCGTCCACCAGGCAAACCAGCGCGCTGAAATGCACGTCGTCGGGCCACAGCGCCTTGTCCAGCCTCCACCAAAGCTTCTCCAGGATCTCGGGGAAATTGGTCGCTGGTTCGCCACCCAATGCCATCCCCCGGGCGAATGCGCCGTAGAAATGTGTGTGGGCGCAGACCAGTCCCGGCAGCACCAAGTGCCCAGCCGCGTCCATCTGCTCGGCGTGGGGGTAGGCGGCCTCCATCTCGGCGCTGGGACCCAGGTCAGCGATCCGCCCTTCCTCCAGGTACAACGCCCCACCCGGTATGATCCGGTTGGGGTTCTCCATCGTGACCACGGTTCCGTTGGTGATTAGCATCTTCAGTCCCTCCACAGCTAGCGGCTGGTCCCGCACATCAAATATTGTACTCCAAAAGCCAGCCTGCGGCAAGCAACTCTTCCAGGGGTGGATAGTCTGGTCTCGCCTCTATGCCAGATCTTTGACACCCATCCCCCCATCAGGTACAATCATGCGAGGTGCGGGCCGACGGCAGAGTGCCTCGCCAGCCCGCACTAGCGTCCAACGGTCCGCTGCCAACTCGCCAGCATGGACGACAGGTACCTCTGGGGCCGCTGACCGGATCCGAGCTGCACCCGAGTCAAGGAGCCAGGCCCATGCCCGCTGACGATACCTATATCCCCACCATCAAGGAACTGCCTAGCCGCGAGCGGCCCCGCGAGCGTCTGCTAGAGTACGGGGTTGGCGCCCTCTCCACTGCCGAGCTTCTGGCGATTATCCTGCGCACCGGCACAAAAGATGAGAATGTGATCCTGCTCTCGCACCGGTTGCTGGCCCGTTTTGGCAACCTAGCTGGTCTGGTGCAGGCTAGCATGCCGGAGATGGTCGCAGAGCGCGGGCTCGGCCCGGCCAAGGTGGCGCAATTGAAAGCCGCGCTGGAACTGGGCCGGCGCATGCTGGTCGAATCCCCGGAAGAGCGTCCCCAGATCCGCGCCCCTGCCGACGCCGCCAACCTGGTCATGACCGAGATGGGCGTCTTGGAGCAGGAACAACTGCGCGTCATCTTGCTTGACACCAAGAATCGTGTTCTATCGACACCAACCATCTATGTCGGCTCGCTGAATACCAGCATGATCCGGGTGGGCGAGCTCTTCCGCGAGGCCATCCGCGCCAACTGTGCATCGCTGATCGTCGTCCACAACCACCCTTCGGGCGATCCGACGCCCAGTCCCGAGGACGTCGCCGTCACCCGGCAAATCGTCGAGGCAGGCAAGTTGCTCGACATCGATGTGCTGGATCACCTGGTCATCGGCCGGCAGCGGTTCGTGAGCTTGAAAGAGAGGGGGTTGGGTTTTGAGTAGGGGAGTGAAGCGATGATCGCCGCCCTGTTCGACCTTGACGGCACCCTGTACACCGGGCATATCTGGCAGGATCTGGCGCGGCATCACTGGGCAGCGCGCCGCCATAGACGGTGGGTGGCAGCCTACCTGCTCTGGAACATGGCGCCTTTCCCGGTATACAAGCTTGGCTTCATGAGCAGAAAGACCTATTTCCACGTCTGGGGGCAGACCATGGGCTGGCTGTTGCGTGACTGGCCCTTGGCTGAGGCTCAGGCTCTGTTCGAGAAGCTGACCGAAGAAAAGGTCCTACCCAACGTGCGCCCCGACATGGTGGCACGGTTGCGTGAGCACCGGGATCAGGGCCATCTGGTGGCATTGGTGTCGGGCACCTTTGCGCCTTTTCTGGAGGTCATTGCGCGCCGGTTGGGTGTCCAGCACGCGATCGGCACGCCGCTGGAAGTTCGGGATGGGCGCTACACGGGGCGCATTGTGCCGCCGCTGTGCCAGAGCGAGGGCAAGCCACAGCGAGCGCGGGCCTATTTGGCCGATCAGAACGCGGAGATAGACTGGGCCGCCAGTTTCGCCTATGCTGACCGCAACACCGATATCCCGCTTCTGAGCCTCGTTGGTCACCCGGTGGCCGTCTATCCGGACGAGATGCTCCTGGCTCACGCGCGGGCCAACGATTGGCCCGTCATCGGAGATGCAGGCTCATGAATCGCCGTCGTGACCTGATCGGGGCCAATTTAGCCGCGATGCTTCTGCTCTTCGTCGTGCTGCTGCTGGGCTGGTGGCAAGAAGCGGCGTTTGGGTTGGCCATCTTGCTGATTCTGAACCTCTTTGTGGTGCTGAGGGGCCGGCAGGCCCGCTACGACCGGGGCGCAGAGGACGAAGATGAGAGCCCGGCGTCCAATCGAGGAGGGAAAGATGAGTGAGGAAACTCCAGGCTTTGCTTACCAGCAAGCCAGGGAAGCATACGAGGCGGGACAGAAGCTGCACGTGGGCGGGCGGATCTACCTGGTGAGGCCTTCTCTTCGGGTGAAGGAGGAGAGTTTGGTGCTGTGGGTCACCGACCAGCGGACCCGGGGCGACCACGGGTGGCTCTTGTACCCGGACGGACGCGTGGAGTCCAGGTAAGGGGGCACAACGAGCGCCTGACGTCATGCAGGCATGGGCTGCCTGTCAGACTGCCGTCGGAAAGCGGTCCGGTTTCAGCCTTTACAGCGTCGTGCGCCGTATGATACAATAGTGTGGGAGGTGGGTTACCATGCAGGAACGCCTGGTGGTCCTGATCACGGCAGGTTCGCAGGAGGAGGCCGATCGGATTGCCAATACGCTGGTCGCCGAGATGCTTGCAGCGTGCGTCAACGTCCTTCCCGGCGTGACCTCTGTCTATCGCTGGGAGGGGGAGGTGCAGCGCGACCAGGAGTGGCTTCTGGTGACCAAGACCACGCGGGAAGTACTCGATGACTTGGTGCGCCGCGTACAGGCTATCCACAGCTACGACCTGCCAGAGATCATTGCCCTCCCTGTGGTGGGCGGCAGCCAGGACTACCTGCGCTGGATCGATGGTGAGGTACATGGTGGTTGGCACGGGATGGACTAAGGGGATAGTACGGACAGTCGCCTGACGGCCTGTCAGGTGTGGAAGGAGGCGGAAGATGCGCGATCTGATTCGCCAGATATTGCAGGGATACAAATCACTGAAACTGGAGGCCCAGGAGGAAGGGTTTGTCCAGTTCAGCGGGCAGGAGCCAGATAGTTCCCAATCGGTCTCGATCAAGATCCTGCCCAAACTGATCGGATCGGACCCCCAAATTGCCAAGCGTTTCAATGATCTGTCTCGCTCCATCCGGTATCTCAACCATCCCAACATCGCCACGGTGCGCAAGGCCGGAGACGAAGCCGGTCTGCCCTATATCATCACCCGTGCACTCGAGCAAGGACATTCTCTGGCAGCCAAGCTTGACCAGCCGTGGGCCGTGGACGCGGCGGCCGACATCGTTTCCCAGGTGGGCCTGGCACTGGAACACGCGTACAACAAGGGTGTAGTCCACGGTGGGCTGACCCCCGAGAGTATATCGATACAGGACAATGGGCGCGTACTGGTCGCTGATTTTGGATTGGACGAGATGATGCAACTGGTCGGCGCGGGAGCCCAGAAGGGGGCATCGCCGTACGTCGCCCCCGAGCGCGTACTGGGCAGACCGGCCGATGCTCGTGCCGATGTCTATTCGCTGGCTGCGATCCTGTATGGCATGCTCACCAAGCGCAAACCCCAGGTGGTCAGCGGGCAGATGCTGCCCCCGAGCCGTTTCAATCCCGATGTGAGCAAGCGCATGGATGAAGTGGTGGTCAGGGCGCTGGCTGCCGACCCTGCCGATCGCTATCCCGATGTCAAGACCTTTCTCACCGCGCTTGGTGCATCGACTGTGGTTCCTGCCAAGAAACCTGAGCAGGTTGCCTCCGAGGACAGCTGCCCCCAGTGCGGCGCCGAGAATCAGACTGGTCGTTTCTGCCGCAAGTGCGGAGCGCGGCTCGTCGAACCCCGCAAGACCGGGCGGTCCCCACTCCCCGTGCAGGAATCGGCGCTGGAAGAGGCCGTCTTGGACGAGCCGATCCAGGTTACCAAGGTGGATATAGGCCGGGTACACGTCGGCAAGGGGGTTGAGTCCAGCGAAACAGTCATCGCCCAGCCCACGGCGGTGGCGGGCCCTGATCTAGACGTCGAGTTCCCGGAGCCGTTGGACATGCCCCACTTGGAGGTTCACAAGTGGGCCGCCACTGAGCAGGGACCGGCGATCGAGATGCCAGAGCCGCCGCCCATACCCGACGTCGACTGGGCCGAGATTGCCCCAGCCATGCCAGAGGTGCCCAAGATCGAGGACGATCCGGCGAGCGAGGCCAGCGATTGATCTACCTGGAGGATATCCTTGAGGCAACAGGCGGGCACATCCACGGGCCCGTGGTCGCCAGCGAGTTCTCCGATTTCTGCTACGACACCCGCCTGCTAAACAAAGGGGAGCTGTTCTTGGCCGTCGTCACTGACAAGGGCGACGGCCATGACTACGCCATGGAAGCGGCGCGCAACGGGGCGGCGGGCGTGCTCTGCCAGCGGCCCTTTGATCTGGCGAGCCATGGCGTCACCTGCATAGTTGTTGACGACAGTCGCCGCGCCCTGCTCGATTGGGC
>JASFLR010000263.1:0-5389 GCA_050117995.1 Anaerolineae bacterium | reverse complement strand
TGAGCCGATTGCCATGGATCGGTACGAACCCGACGCAGCGAGAAATTTGGTGCTCGTATCTCAGATCGCGGACCAGGTACGGAACGCCGTCCAGGATATGGTTCACGGACGCCTGGCCCGGCGTGGATCGGTCTTTTTCTAGAGCCGGCGTGCGACTTGGTGTTGTCCCTCACTCAACATAGCGGACGAACTGGGGTGGATTGAACTGGCTAGATGGCAGTATACACAGAGACAGAGCAACTGTACCGATACGTGCAGGCGCTCTTTGCGCGGATAGCCCAACAGGATCCTAGCACGGCAGATGCGATCCTTGCGTCGAATATGGTAATCCGCATGCGCTGCACGGAGCCCGACGCCGAGATCACCATCAACGGCCGGCAGCGGCCATTGGAGACGACATTTGGCCCAACGCGCTTGCGGCCGACATTGGAAATCGATCTGTCTGCCGACACCTTGCACTCCATCATGCTCGGTGAGCTCAAGATCAAGAAAGCAATTGCAGATCGATTGCTCATAGCGCGCGGACCTGTATGGAAGGCAGGAGCGCTGGCCGATCTCTTTCACCGGGGGCAGGCGCTGTACCAGCAGGTCCTTGACGAACAAGGGCAGCCTCAGCCTCGGGAGGATAGTTCATAGAAACACCTTCAGGGCACGAGATAGCTTGCAGGGACCGGCTATTCATCCTTAAGAGAAAAGCAGCCTGTCGCGCAGTTGGGCTATGGGCCGGACACGACCGGATCTGCCAGGTTGGCACGATGTCTGGATGAAAGGAAAGAATATGGCGAGGAAATCTCTCTCTAGTGTGGATACCGCCTGGTTGCGCATGGAGGAACCGAACAACCTGATGATGATCACGGGGGTGCTGGTTTTCGGCACGCCGATCGAGTACGATCGGCTGAAGGCTACCCTCGAGGCCCGCTTGCTGCCATTTCGTCGCTTTCGCCAGCGTGTTGTCCAACCTCTCGTTGGCAGCCCCTACTGGGAGGATGACCCCAACTTTGACCTCGGCTACCACCTGCAAATGGCAGCCCTTCCTCCCCCGGGCGATCAGGCGGCACTTCAGGACACCGCCAGTCTACTGGCAAGCAGACAGCTCGATCCCAGCAAGCCACTGTGGCAATTGCATCTCATCAGGGAATACGAAGAGGGCTGCGCCGTGATCTGTCGCCTGCACCACTCCATTGGTGATGGGTTGGCGCTGGTCTACGTACTTCTCTCTCTGACCGACACCGAACCCGATGCCTCCTGGCCTGTAGTGGAACCGCAAGCAACGCGGCGGCAGCACTCAGGTCCCATGCAAAAGTTCCTCCGTCCGGCACAAGCAGCATACAGGAACACACGCTCTGCGACTGGGGTCTTGCTGGAGCAAACCAAACAACTACGCACGGACCGAGCGCACGCAGTGAACTTGGCTCAGGCAGGAATCCGGGGCACGGCTGCACTGGGCCGGCTGCTCCTGCTCCCGCCGGACCGCAAGACGATATACAAAGGCCCGCTGGGCGTGCCCAAGCGAGCAGCTTGGTCCCGGCCCATCCCCCTGCCTGAGATCAAGCTGATCGGCGGCGAATTGGGTGGCACGTTGAACGACGTCCTGCTAACTGCCATGAGTGGCGCTTTGCGCCGTTACCTCCTGGCGCGCGGTGAAAAAGTAGAGGGGCTGAATTTCCGCGCCATTGTCCCGGTCGATCTGCGCAAGCCCGGCACCGAGAAAGAGCTAGGCAACAAGTTCGGGCTGGTGTTCCTGTCGCTGCCAGTCGGCATAGTCGATCCCGGCGAGCGCCTGGGCGAGCTCCGGCGACGAATGGACAGCCTCAAGGACTCTTTGGAAGCGCCGGTGGCGTTCGGAATCTTGAACACCATCGGCGTCATGCCGCAGTTGCTGCAAGACATCGTGGTGAGCATCTTTGGCCTCAAGGGCACCGCGGTCATGACCAATGTCATCGGTCCCAGGGAGCAACTGTACCTCGCTGGTTCACCGCTCGACTCGCTCATGTTCTGGGTACCCCAATCGGGCCACCTGGGGCTCGGAGTGAGCATCCTCAGTTACAATGGGCAGGTGTGGATGGGTACAATCACCGATGCTGGCTTGGTACCTGATCCCGACGCCATCATCGATGCGTTCCACACTGAATTCAGCGAGCTCCTGGAAAAAGCGCGGGAAGCCAGTCTGCAGCCTGTTCAGATCGCCAGAGACGATGCCCTGGTGCTGGAGACGGAGGATAATGGGGGTGCACACACGCCGGGCCAAGCCCCAGCGCAATGCCAAGCCCTGACCCAAGCTGGAAGGCGGTGCAAGAACCGCGCGCAGGCTGGATCAGTGTTCTGCCACGTACACCAGGATTGAGGACGGAACCTAAGTCCCGGCCATCAGGTCCAGTTTCATGTCCAACTCGGCCAGTGCCCTGGTCAGCTGGCAGACCGGCGTTCCCCGCTCGCGCCGGTTGCAGCCCGCCGGACGCGCCTCCAGGACGCGACGGATCACCTCAGGATCGAACCCCGATTGCTCAATCTGTGCCAACTCGGAGATCACCAGACGCCTGCTGAGGGGAATGCTGTGGCGGGCGAGGATCTGCTTGTAGCGCGGATAATCCTCCGCCAGATCGATCGTCACCGACTCAAAACCGTGGCGCGCGACCGTCAGGCGTGCTGAATAGCGCATGATGTTGTAGAAGAACATCTTGTAATCGTCTGGCTGCGGTTCTATGAGGATGATATCTACTTGTGGATGGCGGCGACGCAGTTGCTTGATGTGATAGCCAAGTCCAGCGTGCATGATGATGCGCATCATCTGTGAAGCGATATACTGCGCGCCCTTTTCGCTCAGGTGCCCGCCATCAGGACCCAAGAAGGGGATGCAGTCCAGGTTGGCATTGTCATAGGGAACCATAGGGTTGATGCAGATGACCAACTCGGCGCCCTGTTCAATGGCTAGGTCGAGGCTGGCATTCCCCCGCAGTCCGCCATCGACAAGATCCCTTCCCCCGATACGGACCGGCTTGTAGAGAAGCGGCATGGCCGACGATGCGGCAGCAGCAAGAGAGATGGGCACGTCACTCCACTGCTCCTGTCCAAAGACTACACGCTCACCAGTATCCAGATCGGTGGCAATGATATACAGATCGCGCTCCAGATCCTCAAACCGGTTATAGAGTCCCTGGGCATCCAGAACCCTGCGAAGATATCGCTCCAGGGCCAGGATATCATACATGCCTGACGGGACCGCCTCGGCGAGGGACCAGACCAGATCGTATACCGTCATGTCGTCCATGAAACGCCGGTAATGGGACCAGGCCCCCAGGAGAACACGGGGTAGCTCTGCGGTACGGCGTAGGAACTCGCGCCCGTTGAGCCGAAAGATGTCGCCACGCTCAAGCGCACGGATCTCTGGATGGGAGCCGTCAAAGACCTGCAGCATGGCCTCGGGGCTCAGGCCATTGGCCAGACACGAAGCCACCAGGGCCCCGGCGCTGGTTCCCACATAGATATCCAGATCATTTACAGTGCGGTCAACCAGCAGGTCGTCAATGGCCCTCAGCGCGCCGATCTCGTACACAGCGCCGGTCAACCCGCCACCTGCCAACACCAAAGCTACCTTGCTCTTTCTTGCACTCACCATCCCCTTCTCTCAGCGCCACCCCAGAAGAAGTAGAAGCGACGCCCCATGTGAAGCTGAACGGAGCCCATTTTATCAGGCAACCAGCCGACCGTCAAGTCAGAAAATGGAACAATATGCCCTCAAGCTTCTGTCCCTCTGGCAGAAGCTATGGCCATGTGCTATACTCTGACTGCGCAGGAGTGCGATCGGCGCAGTCTGCACCAGCCGAGCACCTACGGAGTATCAGTGATGAAAGCCACAGTCATTCTAAAGCCGGGTCGGGAGAAACCGATTCACAACCGCCATCCCTGGATCTTTTCTGGAGCTATACGGCGCATCGAAGGCACAGTGGAGGACGGCGACCTGATACATGTGACCGACAGCCGCGGGCGATATCTGGCGACCGGCTACCTCAACCGGCGTTCCCAGATCGTGGTGAGGCTGCTCACCTGGGATCCCAATGAGGAGGTGGACACTGCCTTCTGGCGCCGCCGCCTGGCCCGGGCGATCGAGGGGCGCGCGAGCCTTTTCCAGGATCCTGCCACCGATGCCTACCGGCTGGTACACGCCGAGGCCGATGGCTTGCCAGGACTCATCGTGGATCGCTACGGGGAATGGCTGGTGGTCCAGTGCCTGACCTTGGGCATGGCGCGGAGACGCGACGAGATCGTCTCGATACTCGCCGGTTCTGCAAGCGCTCCACGTGGCATCTATGCCCGGGACGATGCCGACGTACGCAAAAAAGAGGGCCTTGCACTGGAGACCGGAGTGCTCTGGGGCGAGGAGCCCCCCGACCTGGTGGAGTTTGTCGAGCAGGGCCGTCACTTCCTGGTGGATCTACGCCTGGGCCACAAGACTGGCTTCTACCTTGACCAGAGGGACAACCGGCGGAAGGCTTCGGCCGTTTGCTCTGGCGCAGAGGTGCTCAATGTCTTTGCCTACACCGGCGGATTTGGTGTGTACGCCGGCCAGGCAGGGGCGAGTTCTGTGGTCAACGTGGATAGCTCATACGAAGCGTTATCTCTGGCGGAAAAGAATCTCGCCCTCAACGACTGCAAGCCGCAGGAGCTGATCGCCGGTGATGCATTCCAGATTCTCCGCGACTATCGCGATCAGGGGCGGGGTTTTGACGTAGTGATCCTCGATCCACCCAAATTCGCCACCTCAAAGGCCCAGATCATGGACGCCAGCCGCGGCTACAAGGACATCAATCTCCTAGCCTTGCAACTGCTGCGCCCCGGCGGCTACCTGGTCACCTTTTCCTGCTCAGGCCTCGTGAGCGCCGATCTATTCCAGAAGATCGTCTTTGGCGCCAGCGTGGATGCTGAGCGAGACGTACAGATCTTGGAGCGGCTGGATCAGGGACCAGACCACCCTGTGCTGCTCGCATTTCCCGAGTCGGCCTACCTGAAAGGGTTGCTCTGCCGGGTCTGGTGAGCCGCACCGCCAGAGTCTGACCGAGCCCCGAAAGCTCTCTGCACTGTACGCGGTAGAGCAAACGCTCACTTGCCGATACGGAAGAGGCAGGCAAGAGTTCCCATCGCGATACAGTCCACCTCTTCTATCACATGCTTTTGTCCCATCGCCCACTCAATCATCTCAGCCACAGCAGCGACCGCGATGCGACACACTACCCACCTCCTATTGATCCAAACTCTGAACACCCTAATTATCGGACAGATTGGGTACTTGGTCCTGCTGCAGTACCAAAAACCAGACGCATGTGGTATAATCGAGGGAGTGGTCGCGCCCGGCAGGGACGAGGTTCCCCGGAGCAGCGCGGGCACCCAGCCT
>JASFLR010000262.1:0-5393 GCA_050117995.1 Anaerolineae bacterium | reverse complement strand
GAACTGGCCGAAGAGCTGCACGTCTACAACTGGTCCGAGTATATCGACCCTGAGATCTATCAGGAGTTCGAGGAAGAGTTCGGTGTCAAGGTCATAGAGGACACCTTTGCCAGCAACGAGGACCTGCTGGCAAAGCTGCAGGCCGGAGCCACCGGTTACGACCTCGTCGTGCCCTCTGACTATATGGTGGCCATCATGGCCGAGCTGGACCTCCTGGCCGAGATCAACTATGACAACATCCCCAATTTCGAGAATATCGACGAAACGTTCAAAGACCCGCCGTACGATCCCGGCAACGTATACTCTGTGCCGTACCAGTGGGGCACCACGGGCATAGGCTACAACGCCGATCTGTTTGATGAGGCGCCCGGCAGCTGGGCCTATCTGTTTGACCCTGATATGGCGAGCGAGTATGCCGGACGGATCAGTATGCTGAACGACAGCCGGGAGGTGCTCGGGGCGGCGCTCAAGTATCTGGGCTATTCTGTCAACTCGACGGATGAACAGGAGTTGGAGGAGGCCAAGCAGCTTCTGATCCAGCAGAAGGAGTGGGTGGCAGCCTATGACAGCGACGGGTTCGAGGACCTCCTCGCCGCCGGTGAGGTGGACCTCGGCCATGGCTGGAGTGGTGACTATTTCGCCGCTGCAGAAGAAGCGGAGCAGGTGTGGTACATCATCCCCGAAGAAGGCGGGGTGATCTGGACCGACAATCTGGCTATTCCTAATTCAGCGCCCAGCCAGTATACCGCCGAGGTGTTCATCAACTACCTGCTGCGGCCAGAGGTGGGCGCCAAGATCACCAACTATACCTGGTATGGCAGCCCGAACAAGGCATCTACCGAGTTCATCGATGCCGAGATCCTTGAGGAGCCAGCCATCTACCCGCCGGACGAGGTCATGGAGAAGCTGGAATTCCTGCGCGATGTTGGGGAAACCACCGCGCTCTACGATCGCATCTGGACTGAGATCAAGACGGAATAACGATCGGCCGCCCTCCGCTGGAGCTGCGTGGCGGCCAAGCCGGGGGCAATGCATGCCTTCCCCTGCAGCCCGGGTCCTGTCCAAATGGACTCGATCACCCGACAGGCTGGGGTGAGGAGGGGATGCATTGCTCCTTTTCTATGGCTTGGAGGTGTAGATGACTCAAACTATGTGGATCAACGGCGAGGCGGTGCCATCCGCTTCGGGTCGCGCCATCGAGGTCCTGAATCCGTTTACGGAGCAGGTGCTGGACAGCGTGCCGGCAGGCGGGCCAGCGGATGTTGAGCGGGCGGTCGCCGCTGCCGAGGCGGCCTTTGCGGTCTGGCGCTGGATCCCGGCGGTAGAGCGTGCCGACTTTTTGCACGAGGTCGCCCGCAGGCTGCGCCAGGAGGAGGTTGCCCTGGCCCGCCAGCTCACGCTGGAGGGGGGCAAGCCGCTCGTCGAGAACCTCGATGAGGTGAGTTGGACGGCGGCCTGTTTCGACTACTATGCTGAACTGGGACGCCATAGTCGCGGCCGGGTGATCCCCAGCATCGAGAGCAGCCAGCTCAGTCTGGTGCTCAAGGAACCCTACGGGGTTGTCGGATCTATCGTGCCCTGGAACTATCCCTTCCTGCTCATGGCCTGGAAGGTGGCTCCGGCCCTGGCCGCGGGTAACACGGTTGTGCTCAAGCCTTCTTCGGTCACCCCCCTGTCCGCGCTGATGTTGGCCCGTGCCTTTGAGCACCTACCCCATGGCACAGTCAATATCATTACTGGCTCCGGCAATGATGTGGGAGATGCCCTGGTGACCCACAAACGTGTACCGGTGATTGCCTTCACGGGGAGCACTGAGGTCGGACAGCGCATTGCCCGGCTCGCGGCGCCAGAGATGAAAAAGCTGCACTTGGAGCTGGGGGGCAAGGATGCCTTTATCGTTGCCGAGGATGCCGATCTCGATGTCGCGGTGCCGGGTGTGGCTTGGGCGGCGCTCCTCAACAACGGCCAGGTGTGTACCAGCACCGAACGCATCTACGTCCACGAAAGCCTCTATACCGAGTTTACGAGTCTCATCGCCGAGTACGTGGAGGGTCTGGTCCTCGGCGATCCCCTCGATCGGGACACGGACCTGGGACCCATGGCCCGGGAGGCCTACCGGGAAAAGGTAGAGCGCCAGGTTGCGGATGCCGTCCAGCGCGGCGCGCGCGTGCTTACCGGCGGCCGTCGTCCCTCACACCTGCCTCGGGGCTACTTTTACCAGCCAACGGTCCTGGTGGAGGTCGACCGCGAGATGGAGGTCATGTGCCAGGAGACCTTTGGCCCGGTCCTGCCCATTGTGAGGTACGAGAGCTTTGAGCAGGCTATTGCGCTGGCCAACGATTCAGTGTATGGACTCGGTGCCAATCTGTACACGCGCAATGCCCAGTACGTGAAAATGTTCTACGAGCAGGTGCGGGCCGGTACGCTGTGGGTCAATGACCCGCTCACGGACAACGACGCTGGCCCATTTGGCGGATTCGGCATGAGCGGGATCAGCCGCGAGTTGGGTGAGGAAGGCCTGGACGAATTCCGGCAGACCAAGCACGTTCATTGGGACTTTGGCATGGAGCCCAAGGAGTGGTGGTACCCCTACCAGGAGTATAACCGGATCCGGGAGGAATGGTAGAGGTCAGTCTGGATCAGGGGGCCGTGCATTCCGGCTTGTGGGCCAACCACCAGCCCCGCGGGCTCGCATCGCCATATCTGCTGCGAGCACGTGCAGGTAGGACATCAACTCTGCCACAGTCGTGCAGCCAGGAAGTTGTTCTGGAGCTATTCGCCATCTTCGGGTATAATTCGGCCTTTGTGGTTGTGGCAGCGGGATACCCGCAGATCTGTGGCAAGGGGAGGGATGTGTGAGATACACGGCTCGTTCTACCAGGCGCGTGTTGCTGGTGGTGATGGCCCTGTTGGGGCTGGTGGGTCCGTTCTTGGGTCTTGCCCTACCGCGCCCGGTATTGGGAAGTCCGGCGGCTCCCCTAGATCTGATTCCCCGGGCCTATCTACCCCTGCTCATGCGCCCCGAAGACCCTGTCTTGCCAGACCTGGCTATCTATGACATGGATGGTGTGCTTCAGGATTGGGATTGGTTGGTGGATACTTTTGGCCCTGTTGAACTGGTTTCCGGCACTGACGCCGCCAAAGTCATCGAGCTGCGGGCGGCTGATGGCTACGCGACGCTGCTTGTTCGGGTGGAGAACAGCCACGGCGAGCCCCTCGTCGGGCAGGAGGTCGTATTCCACTGGCCTGATGCTCCTGAACTGCCAGCTGAGAAGCAAGCCTGCGGCTTGGACCGAGGAGTAGTCACTCTCACCAAGGAGACGGGGACTGCCGAGTTCCCTATGGGCGGTGGTTCGTACTACAATCCTGATCTTGGCGATGTCGGACCGCACGTGGTCTGGATTCTGCGTGCGGGCACCGATTGCCTGCGTGGGCTGGGCATGTTAACGCTCACCAATCATGTTCATCTGGACAGCGTGTGGCGCCTGCCGTAATAACCAAGATCAAGCGAAAGGTGGGATATCTCTACCCGGACTCCGGGCAGGCTGGTACCCGCTGTAGGGTGGGGGAGATTTAGAGAGCAGCCGCCTTCCCTATATCTGGGGTTCTTTGGGCGGGAGGACCTCTGTGGGCAAGTCGACACGGATCGTCGTTCCTTGCCCTTTGCCTGACTGCACCTGGAAACGACCACGCAGGAGCTGAACCCGCTCCTCGATGCCCAGCAGGCCGAACTTGCCGCTGTAGGCAAAGTCGCCCGGACTTCCCAAGAGCTCAAATCCTTGGCCGTCGTCACGCAAGTCCAGCCTGACCCAGCCATCTCTGAATCCCACGTCGATCGCCACGTTGGAGGCATTGGCATGCCGGCGCACGTTGTTCAGGGCCTCCTGAACGATGCGGAATAGCGCCAACTCGACGTCTGGCGCCAGGCGGCGTTTGTCGCCCGAGATGTTGAGGTCGGTAGCAATATTGATTCCCTCCAGATCAGCCAGCAGCCCTTCCAGCGCAGGCAGCAGGCCGAGATCGTCCAGGACCGAAGGGCGCAGGTCGCGGCTGAAGCGGCGCACCCCCTGCAACGCATCCTCGATCCGCTGCTGGAGCTGTTCCAGTCGCTCTGTACCCGCCTCGGACAGATTCTCCTCAGAGTCTGCCAATGTGTCGAGGTGGCGCGAAAGGGCAACCAGTTGTTGGGCAGTATCGTCGTGAAGCTCGCGAGCGATGCGCTTCCGTTCTTCTTCTTGGGCTTTGCTAGTTTGCCAGGCGTAGAAACGCAGGTTCTCGCAGAGCCGGGCGTTCTCGACAGCCACGCCAACCTGGCGACCGATGGCGCCAAGCATCTTCCTGTCGATGGCATCGACCATATGGTCGCTAGGGAGGTAGAACTCCATGATGCCCAACAGCCGGTCCTTGGATTTCAGAGGCACGCATACGTGGGTATGGGGCTCTGGTTCGACACAGCGAACATGTCGAGGGTGGTTCAGGGCATCCTGCACAACCAGAACCTGTCCCGACTCTGCTGTCAGTCCGCACAGGCACTCAGTAAGGGGAACCTCGTCGGCACTGTCGACAAACTCTGCATATTTGCCCCGGTACGCCCGGACGTGCAAGGTCTGTCCCCATGGATCGAGCAGTAGGATGGCTCCCGCGGGCTCGGCTATGCCGATGACCTCCGAGATTTTGTCAAGCGTCTGATCCAGCATCGCATCGAGATCGTGCGGCTGGGTGAGGGTCAGAGCAATCGCATTGACTGTCTCCAACTCCTCGACTACCCGCTGTCGTAGTCTCTTTTCCCGATCCTGAACGTCAATCATCCAGACGAGGAGGCATCCCACGATGACCACTGCCAGAGTCTCAAAGAGAGCATCGAGTGGTTGCTGAGAGATGAATAGGACACGTGGCATCATAATCAGTGTCGCCACTGCCAGAGTGAGCAGACCCCTTGTCAGGCCAAAGCCAAAGGCCGCTGCGGCTACCGGCAACAGAAAGATGATGCGAACTACGGCCTGTCGTGTCATAGGAAAGGCAGACTGCTGCATCAAATGTGTCTGTGTCACAAAGTAGTGGAAGAAGCCACAAATGATCAGCATCACCACGACGACCCAGAAGTATTGAGACTGGGAGATCTGTTCGTCTTTCTTCATCTGCTTACTCTCTAGACGGTCTCATCGAGTGTGATCCAACCCTCTCGCAATGCCTGGACCACAGCCTCGGTGCGTGAGCCAACTTCCATCTTGGTGAATATGGTGCTCAAGTGTGCCTGGATGGTGCGTTTGCTGAGATTGAGTTCTCGCGCAATGTCGCGATTGGTCATGCCTTTGGCCGCTAGCCGCAACACGCCCAGCTCCCGGTCAGACAGCTGCGATGCCTTGCTCTGCGCTCCCGGCTCCCCATCAGGA
>JASFLR010000261.1:0-5411 GCA_050117995.1 Anaerolineae bacterium | reverse complement strand
TGCGTCCTCTTCTGCCATAAGGGCCTGTTCCGGCGGGATGCGGATCTGCCCGTGGTCGGCTGTGATCAACAGCAGAGTACCCTCCCGATCCTGGGATGACAGTGAGTCCAGTAGCTGCCGGGACAGCAGATGGCTCACTCCATCGAACTCGGCTGCCAGGAAGTCGGTGTCAGGCCCATAGGCATGGGCAATGGTATCCAGTCCGCTCCAATAGGCGGTGATGAATGCCCGGCTGCCGCGCGTCTCTGCAAGGAGGTGACGCAGGTGCACCCACAGATCACTGGCGAGTATGTGGCGCCGCCGTTCTGCGAATCCCCTGTACAGCATAGCGGAGAAGCCGGTACCGTGGAATCCGGTGTAAAAGAGGGCGGCTGTATTGATACCACCAGATGTGAGGCGCTCGGCGAGGCTCGGGACGGGCAGCAGCGTCGAGGGGTCGAGGCCCCAGTTCAGTAGTTCGTCGCGCTTGCGCGACCAGACTGGACTCAGTAGGATGGCATTTGCGGCGAGACCGAACTCTCTCAAGTACATTGTGTAGGCCAGCCAGCCGTGGGTGGCAGGAGGATAGCCCGTGCTCATACTCACCAGGGCGGCGTCAGTGGTCGAGGGGAAGACGGAGGTCAGGGGGACGAGGCGCCCCGCGCCAGCCAGGTCGAGAAGCGCCTTGCCCTCGCCAGCGGCCCACATCTGTTGGAGCATGCGCAAGCCGAGTGCGTCAAGGATCACCAGCACGATGCGGCGCAGGCCAGGCGCCCAGTCAGCCCACAGTTCTTGGGGCAGCGTAGGCAGGGCGCCGGGCAGATCGGTACCGAGTAGCGCGGCGACGGTTGCCGGGATGTTGGCGATAGACAGGCCGTCGTAATGGGGCAGCACCCAACCTTCGTCCGGCGGGAGCGGCTCGGGCAACTGGCGGTCTGTCAGGTTCTGTTCGATGTGCTGCGAATTCATAGGTTCTCCTTCTTGTTGTGAGAATTGGCGCTGAGGTACGGTCTGCACAGGGCGGGTGATTCACTGTGTTGTTGGATTTCGCGATCCGACAGCAGCAGGGAGGGGCTTGTCGATAGGGATCGCAGGCCAAGTCTGCGGGACCAGGAGGCCGATGATCCCGGTTCCGATGCGGCTTTTTTCCCAGGAACAATATCGGGGAGGGCAGAAGGCCGGGTTGGGTGGCAAGTCGTTCGTGGTTGGATGGCAGCACGGCATCTCCTCCTTGCGTCAGTGGTCATCGGACAGCGATGATTCGCGCTTGCGAATCAAGGCGATCATAATGAAGCGCGCTTATTATACCATAGAATTGCGAGATCCGTCTCTGGCGGAAGGAGTTTTAATGTTCGCGTAGGTATTTCCTGTGTGTTGTGTTTTTATCCGGCTATTTCTACCGATTTCTGGGGCTGCAAAGCGCTGCTCAAACGGGAGGATAGGGCTTGACAAAAGGAGGAAAACAGGGCCAGGTGCGAACACCTGGCCCTGGAGAAACTGGTACTACGTGTGGCTATTTGCGGTATTTGAGTGCGGCATGGGCTGCTGCCAGTCGCGCCACAGGCACACGGAAGGGTGAGCAGCTCACATAGTTGAGGCCGGCGATGTGGCAGAACTCGATGGAGCTGGGCTCACCACCATGCTCGCCACAGATTCCCACCTCGAGCTCGGGGCGGGTCTCGCGGCCCTTTTTGACAGCCCACTTGACCAGCTCACCTACGCCATCCCAGTCAAGCGCCTGGAAGGGGTTCTTGGGAAGGATGCCGTTTTCGACATAGTGCAACAGGAAGTTGCGCTCCGCATCATCGCGGCTGTAGCCATAGGTCATCTGGGTCAGGTCGTTTGTGCCAAAGCTAAAGAACTCGGCGTATTCGGCCACCTGATCGGCGGTGACAGCCGCTCGCGGAATCTCGATCATGGTTCCGAACTTGTACTTGACTTCGATGCCCTTTTCCTCCATCACCTCCTCGGCAATGGGCAGCAGCAGGTCGTTGGCGACCTTGAGTTCGTTGTAGTGCCCAGTGAGCGGGATCATGATCTCGGGGTGCACGTTGATGCCCTCTGCGGCCTTGTTACAGGCAGCCTCAAAGATGGCGCGCACCTGCATCTGGGTGATCTCGGGTATGGTGATGCCCAGGCGGATGCCGCGCAATCCCATCATAGGATTGGCCTCTTCCATCGATTCGACGGCTTGTAGCAGCTCTTCCTCCTGGGCCAATTTGGCCTGGAGTTTGGCCAGTTTCTTCTTCTTGCCTTTCTTTTCAAGGCGGCGGGCCTTGACACGCTTTTCGGTGACGCGGACCAGCAGATCGTCCTTGCTGGGCAGGAACTCGTGAAGTGGCGGATCGATGAGGCGGATGATCACGGGCAGGCCGTCCATCGCCTCAAAGAGGCCCTCAAAATCAGCCCGCTGGAAGGGCAGCAACTTGTCCAGGTGGGCGACGCGCTCCTCCGAGGTCTCGGAGAGGATCATGGCCTGGACGATAGGCAGGCGTTCTTCCTCGAAGAACATGTGCTCGGTGCGGCAGAGGCCAATACCCTTAGCGCCAAAGCTGCGGGCGCGCTGGGCGTCGCGCGGATAGTCGGCGTTGGTCCATACCTGCAGGCCCTTGGTGGGGAAGCCGTCGTACCCCTCGGGCCAGTCGCGATTCCCCTCTGAGGCGGCAATGTCGTCGGCCCAGGCCAGCAGAGTCTTGAGCTCGTGCTGCTCGTCAAAGCTTGGTGCCTCGGTGGCGATCTGTCCGGCAAAGACCTCGCCGCTTGTGCCGTCGATGGAGATCGAGTCGCCTTCCTTGACTGTCCTGCCACGGACCTCCATGATACGCTTGTCGAGGTCGATCTCGATGGCCTCGCAGCCGACTACGGCGGGGGTGCCAAACTGGCGGGCAACCACGGCAGCGTGGCTGGTGGCTCCGCCGCGGCTGGTCAGGATGCCTTTGGAGGCGATCATCCCATGGACGTCGTCGGGCTTTGTCTCCGGCCGGACCATGATGACGTCCTTGCCAGCCAGGCCCCACTCTTCGGCGAGGTCAGCGTCAAAGGCGACGATACCGACAGCGGCGCCAGGCGAGGCGTTCACGCCACTGGCCAGGTAGGTCCCGTCGTCGTGGGCCTGCTGCTTGGCAGCGAGTGAGAACTGGGGATGGAGGAGGGTGTCCACGTGCTCTGGCTTGACGCGGTTCACGGCCTCCTCTTTCGAAATGAGACCCTCATCGACCATGTCGACGGCGATCTTGATAGCAGCCTTGGCGGTGCGCTTGCCATCGCGGGTCTGGAGCATCCACAACTTGCCCTGTTCAATGGTGAACTCGACGTCCTGCATCTCGCGGTAGTGCTTTTCCAGCTTCTGGCAGATGTCGACAAACTGGCTGTACACCTCGGGCATGTCCTTCTGCATTTCTCTAATTGGCTTCGTGTTGCGGATGCCGGCAACGACGTCCTCGCCCTGGGCGTTCATCAGGTAGTCGCCGTAGAGCTCCTTCTCGCCTGTAGCAGGATCGCGGGTGAAGGCCACGCCGGTGCCCGAAGTCCAGCCCATGTTGCCAAAGACCATGGTGACGATGTTCACACCGGTGCCAAGGTCATGGGGGATATTCTCGCGGTTGCGATAGGCTATGGCCGGCTTGCCGTTCCACGATTTGAAGACTGCCTCCGTGGCCAGTTTCAGCTGCTCGATGGGATCCTGCGGGAAGTCGAAGCCCTTTTCCTTGCGGATAATGGCTTTAAAGTCGTCGGTCAGCGCCTTCCAGTCCTCAGCGTCCAGTTCGGTGTCGTCGGCAACACCCTTTTGCTTCTTGCGCGCGGAGATGGCGTGCTCGAACTTTTCATCGTCGATATCCAGTACCACCGAGCCAAACATCTGGACCAGGCGGCGGTACGAGTTGTAGACAAAGGATTCCTCGCCAGTGAGCTTGACCATACCCTTGGCCGTCTCATCGTTCAGGCCGATGTTGAGCACAGTGTCCATCATGCCAGGCATGGAGAACTTGGCGCCTGACCGGCAGGAGACGAGCAGTGGATTGGCCGCGTCGCCAAAGGTCTTGCCGGTCTCCTTTTCTACTGCCTTGAGCGCATTGAGTTCCTGTTCCCACATGCCCTCGGCGAACTGCTCACCCGCTTCGAGGTAGGCGTTGCAGGCCTCGGTGGTGACGGTAAAACCGGGCGGTACCGGTACGCCAATTCGCGTCATCTCGGCGAGGTTGGCACCTTTGCCGCCCAAAAGACTGCGAACGCCGTCCCAACTGCCGGCGTATTCTTCGGCTTCTTCAACCTCGCTGAAGAGGTATACCCATTGTTTTGACATAATTTCAGGTCCTCCTTGTATTCTTCTATCGTCGCGGTGGACGAGTCCAATGACAGGGCTTTAGCGCCGGGCGCAATTATATCGAGACTGGAGGCATTTGGCAAAATCGACAGGTTGGTTGGCGGCAAGAGAACATCTGTACGGCCCTCAACCCAACCCATCTACCAGGGTGGAGGGGAGCGAGGCCCTCACCTCCGGGTCCATCTCACATCGGGCGATGGAAGCAAAGGGTGTACTGCTCTGTCTACAGTGACGCTCTGGCCTGTTGCTCTAATCGATCCAGAAGAGCGACCAACTCCTGGTTGTGCTCCAGCTCCGCTTCTCGCTTTGCGCGGGCTTTGGCAAAGAGGTTCAGGCTCTGCCCCAGGTCCTCGCCCGGCATCTGGACGTCGGAAGCGACCAGCAGTCCACCCAGGAGCAAGGGCAGGTAGAGGAACTCGGTGGGAAGTGCGCCCCCATGCTCGACCCGGCTCGCCACGAGGTCAGTCACAGCTAGTTGTTCCTCCAGGCTCCATGGATCGCTGCCTGTTCTCTGACGCAGCATCCCAAAGGTCAGGGAGATGGCGAGCTTGGCCATCCGGGCATAGTCAGCGCGGACGATGAGTACCACGGGGTCGTCAGTCTGCAAGTGATGTCGGAAGGCCAACATGTAGGCTGGGATGAGGATCGCATCCTGGTGGTCTGTGCGGTGCATGAAGCGCTGCACAGTGTGGGTCAAGATCTTGGCCAGGAAAAGCGCCTCACCCATGCTCAGGGGTAGTCCCGCGTCCTTGAGTCGAGCCTGGCTCTCCTCCAGGAAGTTTAGGTAGAGTGTCTGTAGTGTGATCTCTGGCAGCATATAGAGGCGCCGGTCATTGACGTGCTGGCGGGCCTTGCCCAGGAGGGATAGCTCGTCCACGGTCCAGTGCGACAGGAAGGTCGGGATCATGTCCGGGGAGGGGCCCAGCTGGGGCGGACCTTGCACACGCATCTTGAGTACGGTCTCGGGCTGGGTGCGCGCCAAGTAGCCAATGCCTACGGAGGATGCCAGTGACATGCCGGTGGTGAATCTCAGGGGGATGTCATCCAGGAGGCCTGCGTGCTCCTTGCTGCGGATGAACTGTCCCCGGGTCTCGGGCTTGACGCCCAG
>JASFLR010000260.1:0-5414 GCA_050117995.1 Anaerolineae bacterium | reverse complement strand
CCTGTGGGACCGGCGCCTGGGATTGAGTTGGATTTTATTTCAGCGCAGCGATTCTGAGGCGGAGCGAGCGAGCTTCTGGCGTGTCACCGCAATACGCGATATTGCCCTCTGCAGCTGCCAGGCCAGCACGGCTTCCGGTCTCCAAGAACCATATGCCAATCTCCGGGTCCGGGCACACAGCAGGCCAACAGGTATCGAGCAGCGGAGCAGTGTAGTCCAGAAGTGATCGGCACTCTTCGGCGAGACGGATGGGCGTTTCCGTTGCTTGCAGCCAGGCCCGTGTTCGTGTGGATGAGGAAGCTGCCGAAGATCTGGCGTCCAGAACTGCGCGATAGGCACGGTCGTCGGCACTGGCCAGATCGACCAGTGAGGCCCGCCGCTCCTCGGCCAGGTTCCAGAGTTTCTGGATGGTGCTTCGTGCATCGCCATCGAGATGTCTCTTTTCCAGGGTGATGCGGGCGGCTTTGGCTATGAGAGCAGCGCCCATGGCTGCCGTGACGGCCGCCGCGGCCACAGCGCCGGGCAGCGGTTTGGTGGATAGATCGTTGAGCCAGGTGCCAAACTCTTTCATGCGGTGATTGTACCCGGAAGAACTTGACCGGTCTATAATCTCGATCACCTCCAGATACGAATCAATAAAGGCAACGGTGCGCAGTGGTTTGACAAGACAAGGCCTGCGGGTGCATACTGGATACTACGTCCGCCGGCACGATCATGGGTTGGGAGGCATCATGCGGATAGGTAAGCGCGATTTCCAAGGCACATCAGACATACAGGCGATGGCGGCGGTATCCCGAGCTCTTGCCGCAGCAAACCTGCATGTGGTGGATCTGCCCTACCGGTTCAGCTCGTAGGCGTTGGACGAGCCAAGTGATATAGGGATATGGAGCAATCCGACTGGGGAGCTGGTGGGCTGGGCAATCATGCAGACGCCCTTCTGGACGATCGACTACGCCTAAGACCCCCGTGGTGGTGCGAGGCTCCACCGCGCGATCCTCGACTGGGCAAATGAACGGGCCCGGCAGGCCCTTGGCACCCCAAGCGGCCGTGCCTGCTGGTTTGTGATGGTCTTGTCCGGCCACGAGGAACGGATGCGCGACCTGGTGGCTGCCGGGTTTTCCTGTCAGAGCGACGCAGGCGCGAATCCTTGGTCGAAGGTGCTGATGGTGCATGGTGCCGGGGGGCATTCCCCTGCACTCGCCTTGCCATCCGGGTTCGTAATCCGTCCCCTGAAAGGGGAGCATGAGGTAGAGGCCTATGTAGACCTGCACCGTGCCGTATTTGGGAGCCAGAACTTAACGATAGGATGGCGGGCGCGCACGCTGCGCTGTCCCGAGTATATCCCGGAGTTGGACCTGGTTGCTGTTGAGTCAGATGGACGGCTTGCCGGATTCTGCGTTGGCTGGCTGGCTCGAAGCGGGAGGAGCGCTACCGGGCAGATCGAGCCACTGGGTGTGCGCGCAGAGCTGGCCAGGCAGGGGCTGGGCAGGGGAATCCTGTCGGAAGGACTGCGGCGGTTGCATATGTTGGGCGCGCAGCAAATCTATGTAGAAACCGACAGCTATCGCAGTCCTGCTCTCAGCCTGTACGAGTCGGCCGGATTCCAGGCGAAGCAGGATGTCCTGGTCTATGGCAAGGATTTTGATGGCCCGTAGGCCCGCTGGGGCAGGACGGGACAGAGATGGCAGGGCTGCGGTCCAGACTGGGAGGGGGAGGCAATGCAGGTACGGTGTGCGACAATCGATGACGCGGGCAGATTGGCAAGAGTACAGGTTGACAGCTACCGGTCAGCGTATGCGGGTATGTGGCCGGAGGCGGTGCTGGATGGCCTGAGCTATGGAGAGCAAGAGCAGGATTGGCAGGACTGGATAAGATCCAACCCGGATGACGTTATCTATGTTGCAGAGTTGAGCGCGGGGGAGGTAGTGGGCTATGCGCTGGCTCGCCCTGGTCCGACCGAGATTCTGGAGTACGATAGCGAGCTGATTGCGTTGCATGTGCTTGGTCCGTACGAGCGGCAGGGGCTAGCACGCAGCTTGGTCGCGGTAGTAGCGAGGGCGCTGCAGAGCAGGGGCAGCGAATCGCTCATGCTGTGGGTATTGAAGGAGAATCGCGCACGGGGATTTTACGAGCGGCTCGGTGGGCAGCTACTGGCAGAGGAGAAATTGAATCGGGCTGGTGGTTTAGAGGTGGCCTATGGATGGCCCAGAATTGAGGTCCTGTGCGGACAGGGAGATCGGGCTGAGAGCAATGGGCAAAGTTGAGGAGTACCGAGAGAAACTCAGGACGCTGGATTCGTGGGACGCCTTTCTCATGCAGGAGTCGCGCCTGCCGGGTCCGAGGGCTAACCTGGAACTTGCGTTTGCAGCAGCCCTGGAGGGTTCGGCGGATCAGTTGCTGCGATATGCGACGCTTGACTGCGAGGCAGCGGCGCCGAATACACCGGCAGAGTTTATGGCCTTCTGTGGTGTCTTGGGCCTTGGCTATCTGACGGCCCGCGGAGAGGGCACATACCTGCCAAGGATCCAAAAGAGTGCCGCCGATCCGCGCTGGAGAATACGTGAAGCAGTTGCTTTGGGCTTGCAGGAATATGGAAGGGCCTCGATGGGCTCCCTGCTGGAAGTCATGGAGGAATGGAGTGGGGGCACGCTTTGGGAAAGGAGGTCAGTGGTCGCGGCACTTTGCGAGCCAGGCCTGCTGCAAGAGCGGCATTGTGCCAGCAAGGTTCTCAGCATCCTTGATGGCATAACTGCCTCTATAGTTGAGGAGCCCGATAGACGGTCGGAGGCATTTAGGGTGCTGAGGAAGGGGCTGGCCTACGGATGGAGTGTGGTGGTTGCCGCACAACCATCCATAGGCAAGCGTCGGATGGAGAGGTGGATCCGGTCCCAGGATTCGGACGTCCGGTGGATAATGAAGCAGAACCTCAAGAAGAACCGTCTCCTGCGCATGGACAAAGCATGGGTCATGGAGCATCTCCAGGCGTTGGGCTAGCTACGCTTGTTGGTGCGGCGGACATTCGTGCTTCCTGGTTGCTCAGCTTTGAGAAGGCTGCTCGGTGGGCATGGCCAGAACCTTGTCGACGCGAAAACCGTCCATGTCCACGACCTCGAACCGCCACCCCGAGCAGACAAAGCTATCGCCGCTGCTAGGGATGTGGCCCAGGCACAGCATGGTCAGGCCGCTTAGCGTCTGATAATATGACGTGTCCTGGTATGGCAGCGACCGGATACCCAGTGTCTCCTTGATCTCCTGGGTTGACAGCCGGCCATCGAGCAGCCAGGAACCATCTTGGCGCTGTACAGCTTCCGGCTCAACCATTACGCCGGCCTCAGGGATACTGCCTACCAGCTCTTCCAAGATGTCATCGACCGTGAGTATGCCCTGAAAGCCAGCGTATTCATCGATGACCACAGCTACGTCCGTGTGGGCGGCTTTGAGTTGTTCAATCGCAGCAAGGGCCGTGATGCTCTCGGGCAGGAAGAGGACGGGACGCAGCAGAGCCTGCAGGTCGATCTCCTGCTCGATCAGGCAGTGGCTCAACAGGTCCTTGGCATAGACAAGACCCTTCACGTGGTCCAAGTCGTCCTGAGCTACGGGGTAGCGAGAGTGTCCGCTGCGGGCAACGGTGTCCAGGAGCTGGGCGACCGGATCCGAAAGATCCAGCCAAACGACTTCCGGGCGCGGCGTCATCAAGGCATTGATCGTCTCATCAGCCAATTCAAAGGCATGCTCGACTACTTCTTGCTCGCCTGGCTCAAAGATGCCTACCTCGGTACCCTGGTCCAACAGCAGGCGTATTTCCTCTTCACTCACGGGGGCTCCAGCGCTTTCCTTTGCACCCAGGAGGCGAATCACCAGGTCAGTGCTGAGGCCAAGCAGGCGGACGACAGGCGATGTGATGCGTGAGATGGTGCGCATGGCTGGGGCGACAGCGGAGGCTAGCCCCTCGGGATTGCTCATGGCCAGACGCTTGGGGACCAGCTCGCCGACGACCAGGGTTAGATACGTGGTAACCAGCACGACGGTGCCGACGCTGATTGCGTCTGCGTACGGTGCGAGCCAGGGGGCTTTGGCCAACTGGCTCCCCATCTCCTTGGCCAGGGTCGCCCCGCCAAAGGCGCCGGCAAGGATGCCGACCAGTGTGATGCCAACTTGGATGGTGGCCAGAAACTGGTTGGGGTCGTTGGCCAGCTCCAAGGCAACACCTGCCTTGCTGTCGCCTTCCTGAGCGCGCTGCTGCAGCCTTGTCTTGCGTGAGGCGACCACGGCCATTTCGGACATGGCAAAGACCCCGTTGAGCAGGATCAACAGTAGCAGAAAGAACAGTTCCAGGCCGATCGAAGTCATGCTTGCCTTTGCTCCTTGTCGTTCTGGGAAGCCACGACCTTTCCATCGCAACTGCGATAGGGGGAGAGAGGACGAAGCTGCCCGTGCGTGGCAACCGGCACAAATATCCGGCTACCGGGCAGGTGAAGCAGGATAGGTTGCTCGGCCGTGTTGCGGCGGGTCAGTTGTCAGGTGTCCCAGCGTTAACCCAGTCGATGATAGCACGGATCTGCGCATCAGGCAGCTTGGCTGAACCCAATGGCATGTTGCCGCTCTCGATCAGATCAACCAGATAGCTTGTTTCTGCACTGCCGGGCACGACAACGGGCCCATTGCTCGAACCGGCCAAGACGCCTTCGTAGCTGTCCAGCCTGAGATCCACCTCGGAGCGTCCTGGCCCGTGGCAGCGCTGGCAGTGAGCCTCAAAGATGGGGAGAACATCGTCGGAGAAGCTGGCTTGGACGTTCTCTGGGATAGCTGGCGTGGCTGGCGATGGTTCCTCATCAGGTTTGGTCAGGGCGAGATATCCAACAAACAGCCCGGACCAGACGGCGAGTATCACGATGATTACTGCTACCTGGCGCAACACGTGAGAAGTGCCCTTCATCTTGCCCCTCCTAGAAGCCGTATACGATCGAGCCGCCCACAAAGCCCAGTACGGTTGCCAGCAGGGCAGCTCCTACAAAGGCGGAGGTGTAGAGAATTCTGGTGGATGGACTCCAGAGCAGGTCGGGGTTGCGCCATCTAGCGAGCGTCGCCGCGGAGCCAAGCAAGAGCAGGCTGGCCGCGAGAAAGATTTTGATGTTCAAATAGGGTGCCCCACCGCCAAAGCGGACCAAGTTATCGCGTAGGCCGGCTAATCCAGCCGCAGCAGTGCCAGCGGCAGTGATCGTCATGCAGAAGAAGGCGAATTTCTCGAACAACTCGCTTTGGCGCCACAGGGCGTAGAGAACGCAGAGCAGGCCGACCACCGAAAAGGCGGTTGGAAAGTGCACCACCAATGCGTGCCAGGGATGAAGGTTCACCAGGGCATTGACCACGCGCTCGAGAAACTCCATAAGGCTTGCTCCTCTCATACGCATCCG
>JASFLR010000259.1:0-5427 GCA_050117995.1 Anaerolineae bacterium | reverse complement strand
AGCGAGAAGTATCGCAACCATGTGATGGGCCTGCGCTTTAACACCATGTTCAGACTCATGGGCGATGCAGGCGTGGCGGGGATGAATGACCATCTGGACAAACTGCGCAAGGGTTGATTCAGCCCATGTTCTGACGAGTGGTTCCTTGTACCAAGGTCAAGGAGGAGACCGGATGAAACTCAAGGTTCTGTTCATTGCCAATACAATCGTGTCGGTGCCCTTTGGCATCGGCTCCGTGCTGGTACCGCACCTGTTCCTGTCCCTGTTTGGAGCGACGCTGGGTCCCGCGGGGGAGGTCATGATGCAGTACGGCGGCGCCTGGCTCATCGGCCTTGGGCTGCTAACCTGGCTCACCCGCAACGCGGCCGAGTCGGAGACCGGACGGGGCATCGCCAGGGCGCTCCTGGTCGCCTACCTGGTCGCCTTAGCCGTCTCGGTGCGGGGCCAACTCGCCGGCGCACTAAATGTACTCGGTTGGATGCCCGTTCTTATCCAGGCGTTCTTTGTCGCTAGCCTTGCGTATCTCCTGTTCGCAAGGCAAAAGGCAGCCGCACCCAATCATATGAGGACTTAGTCAAGACAGGAACGATAGGTATCCTGGAGTTCACTTTGTCGCAGAAGCCGCCCCCGTGGACGGTAGAACCTTGGGACTTGGTATTGAGAGAGACCCATATTGAAAGGAGAGAGCAAAATGAGAAAAAACATTGCTTTGACCGTGGTCGTGGTGAGCTTGCTTGCCCTTTCTTCGCTCCCGGTGCAGGCCGTGAGCGCCAAGACCGACTCCATCTTCATCGAATGCGATGGCGACTTCCTCCCCGCCGGGTTCATCTATGAAGGGATCACGACCCACCCCGGCGGGAACTGGCACGTTAGGGGCATGATCGGGCAGTACCAACAGGTGATGCCCGAAAGCGACCCCCGCTGCAGCGGTTTGAACACTGTGGTCACCAATGCCAACTGGGAGGCCTTCGGTGGGCCCGGCCCGTCGTGGGGCACGTTTCACGTGGTCCCAAATGACCTAAGCAACTACACCGGTGGCTGGGACGGGACCTGGACGGGCATGAGCTATGCAAACGGCACCACCTCGATCCAGGTAGTGGGCCATGGGTATGGTGACCTGGAGGGCTTGCAGGTCTTTGTCGATATCTCGTTCCCGGGCCTCTTCCTGCCTGGCACCGCCAGTGGCTATATCCTCGACCCACATGGCGAGTAACCAAAGCGAGTCGACCGTCGGCCTAGCCGGGCAGGCTTGGGGCCAGACCGCGGTAGCAGCAGGGCATCGGAGCGTTTGACAGGGGGACGGCATCCGGGGCCCGGAGGGAGCCTCCGGGCCCCGCTCCAGTTCAGAGAACATTACCAGGGGGAAACCATGGCGGAATCATCGTCAGTATCGCCGGTCAGCACTTTTGTGATCCGCTTCTGGTGCGAGTGGTCGGTGAGTGGTTCGCGCTGGCGGGGGCGCATCGAGCACGTGCAAAGCGGCCGGCGCGCAGAATTCGCGGAGTTGCAGGGCATACTGGAGTTTGTGCGGGGCTTGGGGGTCATGGCAGAGGACGAGAAGGCGCCCCAGAAGGCAGAGCAGTGACGGCAAGAAATCCGCTCCCACCAGGCGCTGATCTACGATCACAGCGCCTGGTGGGAGGCTGGTCGAGGAGAAGTACGCGCGAATGGAAGGATGAGAGGGGAAGAGGGAAACGGAAAAGCAGGAGCCGGGGCAGAAACCCCGGCTTCTTCATGTCAAGTAGAACGCACGGAATCCGGTCCAGACAGGCCAGCCTCCATCAATCCCGTGATTGGCACAGCTCTCCAATTGGGCGCTTGCCCTAGATCCCAAATACGGGTACAATGGAACATGCTAGCCTTGGACCAGCCCTGATCTACGTGACAGCCTCACGCCACATGAATACTTGTTCGATGACCACCTGGACGAAGAACCGCCAATCTCTAGTGAGCGATAACTCGGAACATTGAGGAGGTTCATATGAAGCCGGCATTGTTAGTTATTGACGTTCAGAAGGAATTCTTCACGTTTGGTCCGACAACAGCACAATCCCTCCACGAGGCCATTGAGTACATCAACGCAGCCATTGCCCTTTTCAGAGAGAAGGATCTGCCGGTCATCTGCATCCAACAAGTGGATGAAGATGAGAGACTTGTGCCAGGCGAGGAAGGTTTTGAATTGCCTGAGGAGTTGGACATTCTGCCCTCGGACGTGCACATCCACAAGACGTATGGGAATTCCTTCAACAAGACGTCGCTGGAGGGCGAGTTGCGAAGCCACGGCATAGACACGGTGATCATTACCGGTTTTTCTGCCGAGTATTGCGTGCTATCCACATATCGAGGTGCCCAGGATGTTGATCTGACGCCCATCATCCTGCGTGGGTCACTGGCTAGCAGCAACCTGGAAAACATCAAGTTTGTGGAGAACATCAGCAATATTGTCTCGTATACTGTACTGAAAAAAGTCTTGGGATAGCATAGTTAGACTGCAGGTAGGACTGCCAGGAAAACGATAGCATGACACGAGCACAGTGTATCGTCCACAGGACAGGCAAGCTGCTGATGGCCCAGCATCACCACAATGGCAAGACTTGGTGGGGTCTCCCAGGAGGCGGTGTTGAGCAAGGTGAAACACCGGCGGAGGCTGCACTCCGAGAGCTTCGAGAGGAGTGTTGTGTTGTCGGAGTCGTCATCCGTGAGACCAGTCGCTGGATGTACTTGGCGGAAGACGAGACTTTTACTTTCCTCGTTGACATCGGCGACCAAACCCCATCGCTGGGTCAAGATCCAGAGGTCGCGACGGGGAAGCAGGCGCTAGCGTTGTTCGATGTGCAGTGGCTCCGTTTGTCCGAAATCCCTGAGCGAGATCGCACGTTTCTATGGGCAGCAGGTCTTCTGGGTGTGGAGGGGTTCTGGGCTGAGGTCGATGACTGGGGAAGCAGTATCAGCTATCCCGGATCGCGTGAATAACCACTGGTGAAGCCCAATCTGCTTTTCGGCATTGCCGCCCAGACTCCCGCCAGCGGACTGGGCTAGCCGCGTTAGAGTTGGCAGCCTCTGTTGGCTCGTACTGGGACATGGGCGGTGGTCGCCCCGTCAGAGACGGACCGGCAGTCAGACTGCGCGGGTTTTGCATCCTGTGTCTGCGAATGCCGCACTTTGAGAGGAATGGAGCTGAGCAGGAAGGTAGATGAGAGCCTGGTCGAGGAGTACGCACGTTCAGACGGATGAACCACTGGTGGCAAGTGCTCATCGAGGAGACAATATGGTTAGCGAGCACGGAACAGCACTGAAGAAGGACCGCTTTGACATCACAGGCTGCAAAAGGACCATGAAAGCTGTTGTCACAACCGGTAATGGCGGGTATGAGAAACTGGAGTATCGGGACGTCCCGATTCCAAAACTTGACGCGGGGGAGGTTCTTTTGCAAGTCCTCGCGGCTGGGGTGAACAACACTGAGATCAATACCCGCCTGGGGTGGTACTCATCCGCAGTTGCAGCCGGAACAGAAGATCTGACTGCGGACGAGAGAGAAGAGGCGAAAGCCAAGGCAGACGGTGGATGGAACGAGGCGACACCATTTCCCTTGATTCAGGGCACAGACTGCTGTGGGCGCGTTGTCGCCGTTGCGCCTGGTGAGGACGAAAGCATCCTGGGCTTGCGCGTACTGGTGCGCCCATGCATCCGCACCTCGGGATTCGAGTCCTTGGAGAACATCTGGATGGCATCAGATTTCGATGGTGCGTTCGCTCAATTTGTCAAGATCGATGCCAGGGAGGTCTTTCCTGTAGACTGTGACTGGAGCGATGCCGAACTTGGCAGCATCCCGTGTGCCTACGGCACGGCTGAGAATATGATCTATCGAGCAAGAGTCTGCAAGGGTGAGCACGTGTTGGTGGCCGGTGCATCGGGTGGCGTCGGTTCAGCGGTGGTGCAACTGGCAAAACGCCGAGGGGCCTTTGTAACAGGTATTGCGGGAAGGGAGAAAATGGCCCGAGTGGGCTCAATTGGCGCAGACCGGGTCATCGCTCGCGGTGACGATATTGTGGCTGCACTGGGTGAGAAGGCGGTCGACGTGGTCATTGACAATGTCGCCGGGCCGTCCTTTGGCGGGATGTTGAAGGTGCTGAAAAGAGGGGGACGATACGCCTCATCCGGGGCCATCGCTGGACCGCTCGTGACGCTGGACATGCGCGATTTCTATCTCAAAGATCTGACCCTGATTGGCTGCACGGCCTGGGATGAGCCGGTTTTCTCCAACCTCATCTCTTACATCGAAAAGGGCGAGATACGGCCACTCGTGGAGAAGACGTTTCCGCTTGAGCGGATTGTGGAGGCTCAGCGCGAGTTCGCCAAGAAAAACCATGTCGGAAAACTGGTATTGATCCCGCCGCCGTTGGACGAGTCACAGCTGAGCATGTTCTCAAGCTGAGCCCAGATGGCTCATGAATCGACGATTTCTTGCAACTGTAACGGCGGGGATTGCGTCCGCCTTCAAAAGACTGAAATCGCTCCGGTGTACCGAGCCGGCACTGACTCCTGAGAACTGGTCCGAGTTCCAGCCATGTATAACGATCAGATTTTCCTCGAGGGATGTCATCTTATCTCAACCATCCTCGACCCTTTTTGTCTATTCGCTTGGAATCTTGATGATCGGCGTTGGGCTAAACTTCTTATGGCTCCGAGGTGGCCAAGTATCTCGCTTGTGGTGGGGCATCTCTCTGCTGCTGTGGGGTATCGGTGTTCTTCTGGCAGGCACCAGCTATCAAGCCTTTGGCTACCACATCAAGTGTGCAGGACAGGAGACATGCGCCTGGACCAGTTGGTGGGAGGTGATCTACCTGATGCTCCAGCAGGTGAGTTTGGCCGCGCTGCTGGTGGCTATTGCGTACTCCTGTACCGAAGGGATCCTCCAGACGGTACTACTGGGGTATGCGCTGGTCAATGCGGTTGGCTACGTTATCCTCACCTTCATCGGCGCGATAATCCCTGTCAAAAGCCTGATCACCTTCGAGTTGATGGTCTGGGTCTCGACTCCGCTGCTTCTGATCATGTTTGCCCTAAGCGCCTGGCGGTACCATACGCATGGTACGGCCATGGACCTGGCCTTTGTGGGCGCCTGGGTGCTGCTACTCTTCGCCATGGCAGCGTATTGGCTCTACGACAAGCTTGATATCACTCTGAAGCTGTGGGCGAAAGGCAAGCGCATTTGGTTCTCCCAGAATGATGTGCTTCACATCGGCCTAATTCTCTGGATGATCTATATTGCCACGGTAGTAGCTGAGCATGTCCAAGACTATACAGGTGCGGCATGATGCATACTCTGGTGACGCGACCACCTAATGGGCCGTTGGGTGGTCTATGCTCTGAAGATAGTCTAGCGTCTGACAAAAGGTGACAGGTTCAGCAAGAGCCGGGACGCGT
>JASFLR010000258.1:0-5439 GCA_050117995.1 Anaerolineae bacterium | reverse complement strand
TATCCCTCCAGAATCGACGGTCTATTGCTGCGGTGAACCTGTTGCGGAAAGGGCACCGGTAGTGTATAATGGTTCCATGAGCGCTCGAGTGCCTTCAGACGCCTATCAATCGTGCAGGCGACGCCACTCCAGTCCTGCGTGACCTTCTCGAGCAGCGGATATGGGTCGGTACCCGAAGGGAGGACATGGCATGAAAGCAAACGAAAGAGAGAAGCGACCGGACAACCTGACCCTGTTGGTTATTGCCCTCGCTGTACTGTGCGTGGTGGTGCTGGTGGTGGTCATCGTGCTGGGGGTGAGGGTTCTGGGCTCTCGGGACTCGGACGATGCCACCCCGACAGTGGCCAGCCTGGTAACACTTACAGCGACGCAAGCGCCAGCCGAGACCGCAGTGTCGGCCGAGACCCCATCGGCCACACTCGTGCCGTCGGTGACAGCAGAAACGGAGACGCCCACGCCGACGGCGACTGCAACGCCCACACAGACAGAGACGCCCACGAAGGACACGCCGACGCCTTCGGACACACCGACACCCACCATCACGCTGACGCCAGAGCCCACACCAGATTGCGCCGTTAAGCCAGCGGGCGAATTCGCCGCGCTGTGGGAGGACTACAACGTCGAGCTGGGCTGTCCGCTTTATCCGACGCCCAAGGCAATCCAGGATGCCGAGCAGCCGTTCGAAAACGGCCATATGTTCTGGCGCGAGGACCTGCGACACATCTATGTGGTGTACGAGCAGGGCCCCTTGGAGGGCACATGGCAAGCATTCGTTGACGAATGGGAGGAAGGAGACCCGGACTACTCGTGTGCCGCGCCACCCCCACCTCCAGAGCGGGAGCAACCCAAGCGGGGCTTTGGGCTGGTGTGGTGCAAGCTGGGCGGGACGGATGCTGAGATCGGCTGGGCGCTGGAAGAGGAGCTGGGCTTCTTTGAGGGGCAGGGCGATCCACTGGCGCAGGACTTTGACTTTGGCGTAGTCTTTCGCGACAGCCTGGGCACAGTGAACGGCAAAGCGTACGTGTTCTTCAGCGAAACAGGCACCTTTGTACACGTGAGCTACTGACAAGGGTTCGCAAATCCGCGCCCTGCTCAGAGCGGACAACAGTCCGCGGTGGGCAGGATGTGTTGGAGTGTGGTCCAACGCGAGTAGCCAGAGGTGTTGGACTGTTATCCAGCGGGAGCGGGAGAGGCGTTGGGCTGTCCACCAATGTGAGCGGCGGCGTCTGAGGGAGCGAAATGCCGAATACGAAGAGCGGGACGGATGAAACCTCCAAGCGGTTGATCTACCGCGAGGTCCGCCGCTCCATCATTATGGGCCGCTGCCGGCCCGGCGAAAGGCTCGACCTGCACGGCCTGGGCAGGGAATACGGCACCAGCGTGACGCCGGTGCGCGAGGCGCTGCAGATGCTAGCCCAGGAGGGACTGGTTACGGTCAAACCGCATTCGGGCTACTTTGTGACCCAGATGACGTTGAAGCAACTGGGCGACCTTCTGGACCTGCGACAGATCCTGGAGCTGGCTGCCGTAGAGCGGGCAGCGACCCGGATCACGGAGGAGCAACTCGCTCAGCTGGCGCAGGTGCACGCAGGATACACCGGTGACGACGATGCAGCCTATGATCGCTACACAGAGGAAAACCGCCGCTTCCACCGCCTTATCGCCGAGGCTTCGGGCAACGAGGAGCTGGCCGACGCGGTGGGCCGGTTGCACGACAGGCTGGCGCGCTTTATGGTTCTCCGCCACGCAGGTAGGACGATGGAGGAGAGCCACGAGCACATCGTGGAGGCCCTGCGATCCGGCGATCCGGATGCGGCCCGGCAGGCAATGCTGGACGAGGTGAAGGAGAGCCGCGAGACGGTCCTGGCGCGCGTCATCGAGGCCGAAGGCACCCACTGGCGGCTTGGCGACGGTCCAGATCGGGCCTAGCACAGGCAGGCAGACACAATGCAGACGGTGCCCCGGAACGGGCTGACCGGGCCGCTGTGTTCCGATGGAATACAGATGCAAGGAGGAAAGCATCATGGCTCTACGGGCGGTGCGGCTACCTGCTGACCTGGTACCGGTCGCTGACATGATTGTGGAGAGCTTCCAGTACCCGGAGAACCCGGCATGGAGCGTGCAGACAGACGAGAAGGAGCAGCTCGTCAACGGCATCCGCAACGTGGCACGCATATGGCCGCTTATGCGGTTGATGGGCTCGCTTTCGCCGTCCATGCGCGACATATTCCGGGGACACATCTGGGAAGAAGGCGGGCAGATCGTTGGCGCGACCATCTTGCAGCGGCGGGGATCGACGGACGTCTGGATGGTGGGCACCGTGGGCGTCTTGCCGGCCTATCGCCGCCGCGGCATCGCCCGTAAGCTACTGACCACCTCGATGGAGTTCATGCGCGATCGTGGCGCGGCACAGGCAATCCTGGGCGTCATCGACGGCAACCTGCCGGCCTACAAGTTGTACGAGGATCTGGGGTTCGAGCACTACAGCGGGATGGTTGAATTCGACGCACAGATCGACGCTCCAGGTCCGGCGCCTGAATTACCCACCGGCTACGAGCGCGTGCCCCTTGCGCCCAACGACTGGCGACCACGGTACGAGCTGGACGATCGCATCACTCCCCAAGAGGTACAGCGCTACGATCCGGTGACCGAGGGTCGCTACCGGCGGCCGCTGGGACTGCGCCTCATCTACCCCATCTTGATGCGGGCCCAGGCCGTGCGGGACGCCGACTTTACGATCCGCACCGAGGGCGACGGCCAGATCGTGGCACGTGGCGGATATACGGTTCCCACGCGAGGCCAGGGAGTGAACAACTTGCGGATGCGCCTGGATCCAGACCACGCCGAGCTGGCGCCCTACCTCATGGGCACACTGCTGCACGAGGTCACGGCATCGAGCCCCGGTCACAGGCTCGACTTTACGGTGCCAGAGTGGATGGAGGCTGCGGTGACAGAGGCGGAGGCGCACGGCCTCCAACGGCGCGTCAGGTACCTGATGATGGGGATCGAGCTGTAGGCTGGAAGCGGGATGGACGACACTCTGGTGTTCAAGCCACGACCATCGCGGGGCTGGCTTTCGCTGCTGCTGTTGGCACTGGCGCTGCTACTCTGCTCGCTGCCCGCCGCCATCGGTGCGTTCGTGGGCGATGTGCCGTGGCCGGTAGGGCTGCTCACTGGTGCAATCGGCTTGGGTCTGGGCGTGCCCTTTCTGGCGCTGGCGTACTGGTTCCCGACGATGCGCTACGAGATTGACGCCCAGGCGCTGACGCTGCGCTACGGACCGGTGCTGGTCTACCGCATTCCGCTGGACGAGATCCAGAGCATGAAGCGGCAGAATCTGCGGCTGTCCTTGTGGTCCAGCGTGCGCCTGCCAGGCGTGGCGCTATTTTCGGTGCCCTATCGCGAGCTGGGCCAGGTCAAGATGTGCGCCACGGCTGCCGCCAGGGACATCTTGCTGATCGAGACGGCTGATGGGCTCTATGGCCTCACGCCAGCTGACGAGCTGGAACTGCTGGCGGCGCTCAAATCGCAGAGGGGGTAAAAGGAACTGTGGGGGAAGCCAGGCAGGAAGATCCGGTGGAGGCGGGGTCCCTGCGCGAGGAGATACGGGAGGAGCTGGAGGCCACACGCATGGCCTACCACGCGCTGCTGGAATCGCTGCCGGAGAAAGACTGGAAGAAGCCCAGTGGCAACCCGGCGTGGACCGTAGGTCAATTGATGGTGCATATGACCTTTGCGCCGCGGATGCTGCCTGCGGACGTGGGCATGATCCGGAGTGGCGGCTGGATGCCCAAGCTGCCGGCATTTCTGTTCAACTGGGCGAACGTGCTGATGACCCGCTGGGCAGCGCGCAACCAGTCGGCCGAGTCCGTGGGCGCGCTGTACGATGCGGCCCACGATCGAGTGCTGGCCTTGCTGGACACGATCCAGGACGACGAGTGGAGCCTGGGCAGGGAGTACCCGGATTGGGACCCGATGCTCAGCGGGATGGTAACCATTGAGCGGCTGTTCCGCTACCTAGCCGATCACTACAAGGTGCACGCCGAGCAGGTCCGCCAGGGCCTGGCAGGGGAAGCACCCCTATCAGATAAGGAGTAAGGCAGACCATGCAACCATTTCGTGCGTTTCTGAAGGCAGACCGTTGGCCCGACTTGCAGCAGCACGTGTCCGATCAGCGGAAGGGGGTGCCGCCCCCGCCACTGGCAAAGGCCTGCCCGCAGCCTGGGGCCCTAATCGACCTGCCCCGCCCGGATACGCTTGCGGTGGGCCAGATGCCGCTGGCTGAGGCGATCGCGCGCCGCAAGAGCCAGCGCAGGTACACCAAGGAACCCTTAACCCTGGAGGAGCTGGCCTTCCTCCTGTGGGCGGCCCAGGGGGTACGCGAGACGGGACGGCACGGCAAGACGCCCTACCTGCTACGGACGGTGCCCTCGGCAGGCGCGCGGCACCCCTTGGAGACCTACCTGCTAGTAAACCGCGTCGAGGGTCTAGAACCGGGGATTTACCATTACCAGTCGCTGAAGCACCAGCTCTGCCTCCTCGATACCGACGAACGCCTGGTGGAACGGACGCACGAGGGCTGCTTTGGCCAGTATGCGAAAAACAGCGCGGTGACCTTCCTGTGGACCGCCGTGCCCTACCGCACCGAGTGGCGGTACACCATCGTCTCGCCAAAGCTGATCGCGCTGGATGCCGGGCACGTCTGCCAGAATCTGTACCTGGCCTGCACGGCAGTGGGCGCAGGTGCCTGCGCCATCGCCGCCTACGACCAACAGATGCTGGATGCCGTGCTCGACCTGGATGGCGACGACGAGTTTGTGATCTATGTGGCGACGGTGGGCAAAGTGCGGGAGTGATGGCAGGGAGACCCTCACCCCCAACCCCTCTCCCAGCGGGCGAGGGGAGGACCCCTCCTGCAGTCCTGTAAGGACATGGTGGTCAGCCTCATCCGCAATCCATCTCCCATCTGTCCGTGGAGGTGAGTTGGCGAGGGTAGAGCATGCTTGATATGAGTCTTGAGCAGTGGGGGGTTGCTATCCGTCCCTTCGAGCCGGGCGACGAGGCCGGCTGGGTGCGATGCCGGGTGCTGGCCTTTCTCGACACGGCTTACTTTGACGACGTGCACCCCCACAAGGAGCGGTACGAGGGGCGCGCCATCGAGCTGGTGGCCGAGGCGGGCGGGCAGGTCGTGGGGCTGATCGACGTCGAGTGCGAGGAAGAGCCCGGCACCATCTGCTCATCACCTGCCGATACGGCGCATGCCGGTCCGGCGGGCATGATCTGGCACCTGGGGGTCCATCCCGACTACCGGCGCAGGGGAATCGGCCGAGAGCTGCTGGCGGAAGCTGCCAGGCGGGCACAAGCATGGCAGATCGGCCGATTTGAGGCGTGGACGCGCGACGACGCATTTGTGAACGACTGGTATCGCGACCAGGGCTT
>JASFLR010000257.1:0-5457 GCA_050117995.1 Anaerolineae bacterium | reverse complement strand
CACGGCGAGGGCTTTGACATCATCGGGCAGGACAAAGTCACGCCCGCGGAGGGCTGCCAGCGCCTGGGCAGTCTTGAACAGGGACAGGCTGCCGCGCGGGCTGGCCCCAAGGGCCAGGTCCGAATGGGAACGGGTGGCATGGATGAGGCGGACGATATAGTCGCGCACGGTATCATCGACGTGGACCTCCCAGATCTGGCGCTGGAGCTCCAGCAAACGATGGCCGTCCACGACCTGCTCGATGGTGGTAATGGGGTGTTCGCGCTGAAGGTTGAGCAAGATCTGGCCCTCATCCTCCTGGGAGGGATAGCCCACAGACAGCTTGATCAGGAAGCGGTCCAATTGGGCTTCGGGCAGGGGGAATGTGCCCTCGTACTCGATGGGGTTCTGAGTGGCCAATACGAGGAAGGGACGGTTCAGCGAATGGGTGATGCCATCCACCGTCACCTGGCCCTCGCCCATGCTCTCCAGCAGGGCGCTCTGGGTGCGAGGGGTGGCGCGATTGATCTCGTCGGCCAACAGCACGTTGACAAAGGCCGGACCGGGCTTGAACTCGAATTCCCCGCTGCGCTGGTTAAAGACCGACACGCCCGTGATGTCATTGGGCAGCAAGTCTGGCGTGCACTGCAGCCGCTTGAAGGACAGGCCAAGGGATGCCGCGACAGCGCGGGCCAGCATCGTCTTGCCGGTGCCGGGCACGTCCTCGATGAGCACGTGGCCCTGGCAAAGGAGTGCAACCATGACCAAGTCGATGGCCTCACGCTTGCCGACGATCACGCGCTCGACGCTATCGATGACGGTCTGTGCGAAATCCTGGACTTCTCTGGGTTCCATGAGCCCCCTCCACGCTGGTGCATGTCCGACCGGGAATGCAATTTCATTGTACCGCACCTGAAGGCCGGTGTCAACAGCGGCTGAGGAACGATGGAATCAGCTAGCGCTACGGGTTTGCCATCGAGTCAACGGCATAGATGTAGGGGAGGCGCAGGAATTGGCAATCCTGCGCGAACGTGGGGGAAGGAGGTGGGTGCGCACTGCACTCAGACAGAGCTACCGAAGCGGAACGAGCTGTTCTTGCCAGACATTCGGAAGTCCGCTATAATGCCCCCCGCACAAGAGTCTATCAGGCGTGGACGCACGCAACGCGAGGAGTTCATGAAGACACGACTTGTCATACTGGCTGCTGTGATCATTGTCTGGATTGTCGCAGCGGTCCTGCTCACACAGTTTGGGCCGCAGCAAGAGGCAGACCCGATCGCAGCGGCTACACGCACACCGAAACCCACCTTTACCGCAACGGCAAAGGCGACCAGCACGAATACGGCGTCACCCACACCAAGGCCCACACAGACGCCCACATCCATGCCGACTGCGACTGACACGCAGGAGCCGACTGATACGCCTGCGCCCACCCCCACGCCCACGAACACGGCTACCCCCCTGCCGACGAGCACCCCGACCTCAGCGCCCATCTCCACGCAGAGACCTACATCCTTGCCGACCAAGGTGCCCACGCCCGCGCCCACGAGCACGCCGGCACTGCCGTTCACCGGCAGCGTGGTAGGCGGTTCACCAAACTGCGGAACAATGGGCGTATGGGGTTATGTCAAAACGGATAGCGGCGCCCCCTATCCTGCAGTGAATATTGGCGTCTGGTCGGATGCCTGGGAGGGCCGGCTATCGGCGCCCTCAGAGGCGGATGGCAAGTACAGCATTCTCCTGAGCGATGTGCCGGCCGGCGTGTACAGGGTAGCGGTAGTGGACGCCGACACGTGCGGGACACGCGATGGCGTTCCGACAGCCAAGGACTGCAACCGGCTTTCCGAGCCGGTCGAGGTGACCCTCTATGACATCTACGAGTGCGAAAACGAGGGTACGGTCCAGTGGTCCGAGGTGCTTTTCACGGCACAGTAAGGCTGGGTACAGGCCTCCAGCCAGGCGAAATTCGTGATAGCTCCAGAGCAAGCACAAAGCCCCTGTTCCGCTAGGACAGGGGCTTTGCAGTCGGGCAGCCGGTGTTGCTTACTCGATCAGAACATGCGTCACCCTTCTTCCGGCTCCAAGAGGAAACTGCACGTGGGCTCTCCGTCGCGCATGCTCGTAAGTCGCTGGGGCCTGACGCCCAGGAGCTGGGATAGAATCTCGGTATCCATGATGCAGACCTCGTCATGCTCCCGAGAAACGTGCCGATAAGGGCAGTTGATATTGGTGATGACGTACCCGTCATCCGTCTTGTCCCAGTGGCTGATAAACCCGTGCTCCCCCAAAAAGTCCACAGCTTGCTGTAGCCGGCCCTCGAATCCCTGGCCGGGCACCGGAGGTGGGGCCTCACTAGCTACACGCTCAGCCACGCGCCGCAGGATGGCTGCCGCCTCGCTCTCGCCCATAGTCGCTTTGACTTCACTGACGAGATGACGGGCCAAGGTACCATAGCCCTGAGGAAAGAGTTCATCCGCTGCATCCGTCAGCGTGTAGACGAGACGGGGTCGACCCACCTTCTTCGACCGGCGCACCTTTGAGGCTACGACAAGGTTCTGCGCCTGAAGGACATTCAAGTGGTGGCGGATGGTCATAGGAGTCAGTTCCAGTCGTTGGGCCAGGTCTTCGACGGTCGCCTGCCGCTCCTGCTTGAGAATCTCCAGAATTTCCTGCCGTGTACTCTGCATTGCACCCTTCCTTTCTACCGAGAACCGATGGGCCTCAGATGGGCAGGGCTCAACGCACATGGCTTACTCAGCTCAGATCAGAAGCACCCGATCCACATTGAACAGCCGCCCTCGGATTTGGGCCCGAATAACTTTCTGTCACAATTGTAGCACAAATGGCACTATTTGTCAATTCTTATTATATTTATTACTAAGGCAGTACAAGATGGTATCAGAGGCGAGCAGTCCAGCCGGGATCGGTATATCGCGCCTCCCGGAGTTCTGCGGCAAGGGCGTGCTCCTGCAGGGTGAGCTCGCCAGGCGCCAGATGGAGATTGAGGGCTGCGGCAAATCCCTGTGCCAGCGTTCTTGCCACCCTCTCGAAGGAATACCTTGTGCCGGCAGCCTCTTTGAGGGTGACAGCCCGGTGATAGAGACGCTGGCGCTGAGCCAGCCGCTCATCAGCGGGAAAGGCCAAGTAGTCTATAACACGTGCCAAGTCCCCAAAGAGAGGCAAACTACCATGTTGCAGCACTCCACCGCGCATACGCCATTGGGCACTGCCGACTAACTTGCGCCCCCCCACCGTGATCTCGTAGTCAGATGGGGATTCAAAGCATACAGCCGTCGACTCGCTGCCAGGGGCCTTCGGACCCGCAGCCTGGGCGGCATCCACGCCGAGGCGGTGCAGCCCGGCAAGCAGGCCTTCGCTGAGACGACGATATCCCTCAACGATGCCGCCCGCAGCCCGAGGATCTGTGTGAAGCAAGGAAACCGAATAGGTCAACTCGTCAGTGTGGAGGATCGACCGCCCGCCTGTTGGGCGCCGGACGACGTCGATGCCGTCCGCACGGCAAGCAGGCAGGTCAGCTTCGGCCAGACTTTGGTTGCGGCCCAGGCTGAGGCATGGCGGGGACCAGCGGTAGAAACGCAGGGTGGGCAAACTGGCGCCGTCGATGAGGCCGTTCAGGATAGCCTCGTCCACCGCCATATTGGTAGCACCGTCAGCCTCTACATCGAGGATGATACGCCAGGTTGCCTGGGGATAGCCAGGCAACCCGTCACTTCCCATCTGTCTGAGCCTGGCTGCCAAGGGAGCGGGACCGCTGGTAAGCGGCCCATATTGCACGGGACAAGACCGTGCGCAGCCCACCCTTTTCCAGATGGTACAGAGCCTCCGCCGAAGTCCCCCCGGGGGAGGTGACCTGGTTGCGCAGGGCCGCCAGGTGCCTGGGTGCTTGGCGGGCATACTCGACGCTGCCCCGCAGCGTCTCGATGACCAGCCGCTCCGATACATGGCGCGAGAAGCCCAAGTGCACGCCAGCATCTACCATAGCTTCCATGAGCAAAAAGACGTAGGCTGGGCCGGTTCCGCTTAGGGCAGTTGCCATGTCCAAGTATCGCTCATCGTCCACGTAAACCTCTTCGCCAAGCGCCCGCAATATGGCGAGGGCCTGTTCACGCTGCGCTTCAGAAGTTGCTTCTGTGGCCATCCACACAGAAATACCCATCCCGATCTGCGCCGGCGTGTTGGGCATGACGCGCACCACAGCTGGCACCTCCAGCATGCGCTGGATGGTTCCAGCTGGCGCGCCAGCCACAATAGATAGCACCAGTGCACTGGAGACTACCTGCCCGGACAGTTCCTCCAGGACCGGACAAAGCACCTGTGGTTTGACCGCCAGTACGACGATCTCGGCACCCTCCACTGCTTCGACGTTATCGGTCGTGGTCCCGACAGCATACCGATCAAAGAGCTCCTGGCCACGCTCGGGCCTCGGGCCGCTTGCGATCACATTGTCTGGGGTGACCATGCCCTGGCGCATCAAACCCTTGATCATGGCCTCTGCCATGACGCCACTGCCGATAAAGGCAATTCTGTTCTGCTTCAGCATCTGCACTTGACCTCCATTTCCCAGATGGCCCGCGCTACCTCTTCCTCGGTCAGGGGACGCGGGAAATTGTACATGGGGCCGGACGGCTGTTCGTTGTAGAAGGGCCGGTTACAGTCGGGACAGCCCGAGGTGCGAAAGGCGTCCCCGGGGATGGACACGGGGACCCCAAACTGCTCCAGGTTCCCACCGGCATCAAAGGCCATATCCTCGAGGCGCACCCAGTTATGAACAATGAGCCAGCGGGCAGCCTGCATCCGGCGGTACACCGACAGGCGAGGCGGTGTGCGATCTGCAAGATGGGTGCCACGGACAGGCGTGAAGGCAAAGAGCCCCACGACAAGACCCAAGTCGTGCGCCCACTGGATACGCTCGACCATCTCTCGTTCCGTCTCGCCAAGCCCAACGATGAGATGAACGGCTCCGCGCCTGGGATGTTCCCGCGCAGTCCCCTCGATGAGGGCGAGGCTGCGCGCCCAGCTTCCGCCCTTGACCTGGTGGAACACCCGCTCGGAAGCGGCATCGAGCCCGAAGCCAATGTGGTCGACACCATGGGCCAACAACTCCTTCACCTGTGCCGCATCACGGGGCAAGATGGCAACGTCGAAAGGGAGGGCAGAACCTTCCTTGACCGCGCGGACCACCTCCAGCGTTTGCTCGAATGCACCAGCGACCACAGTCACCTGCAGGCAGGCGCGACGGATCAGGCCCCGTGCCACTGCATCGGGCAACCTTGACAGCACCTGGCGAAGCGCAAACTCGGGCCATGTCACACGCGAGAGGTTCAGGGCGCAGGCGCGGCTGTCCCGCGCCTGCGCGCAGAATGCGCAGTTCATCAGGCACCTTCCACCAAGCATGAGGTATGCGGTGGTTGGCGCAGCCGCCATGGGTACATCGACCAAGCCCAACACCGCCGCAGT
>JASFLR010000256.1:0-5471 GCA_050117995.1 Anaerolineae bacterium | reverse complement strand
GCGTCCTTGGGTGTGCCAACATGAGCGCCGCCAGAGGCAGGATGCTCCCGGAACCCGATGCCGCCGCGCTGCTGGCTGAATATGGCATCGCCTATCCGGAGCACGCCTACGTGCACAACGCCCGCGAGGCGGCCGAGGCCGCTGGCCAACTTGGCTACCCGGTCGTTCTGAAGGTAGTATCGCCAGAAGCTATCCACAAGAGTGACGTGGGCGGCGTGGTGTTGAATGTCCATGATGCATCCAGCGTGTTGCAGGCCTACGAGGCAATTGTGAGATCCGTTCGCACGCACAAGGCTGATGCCGAGGTCCCGGGGATGCTGGTCTGCCGGCAGGCGCCGCCCGGCCTGGAGGTGATCGTGGGCGGGCTTCAGGACGCGATCTTCGGTCCGGCGTTGATGTTCGGCCTGGGTGGCATCTTTGCCGAAGTGCTGGAGGATGTTACGTTCCGCATTGCACCGATTGGACCTGGAGACGCCAAGGAGATGATACAGGAGATCCGCGGTTACCCGTTGCTGGCTGGGACGCGGGGGCAGGTGGGTTACGACGTGGAGGCACTGGCCGATCTACTGCTGGCGGTCTCGCGCATGATGGCGGAGCGCGCCGAGATACAGGAACTGGATCTCAACCCGGTGCGTGTATACGAGCAGGGGCTCTTGGCACTCGATGCCCGTATCCTGCTGGCGGCAGATCAACAGGGAGTTCAGTAGGATTGATGAGTGCACCCGTCAGGTTCGCACAGATTTCCGATACGCATATCCGGCCGGACGCTATCGAGCGAAGCCAGGTACTTGTCGACCACCTGGCAGAGATCGAGGCTGGCGGCTACGATTTCGTGATCCACACGGGCGACATGATGGACGAGCCATCGGCCTGGGCTGCACGTGCGGTCAAGGCCGTGCTATCGCAACTGCGCATACCCATCTACTTTGTGCCTGGCAACCATGACGTGTATAATCCACCCATGGGCGAGATCGAGGCTCCCTGGTGGGCCAGGTTGGAGGTGAATTCCAGCATCGAGGCATCATATCGGGGCTGGTTTGGGCCGGCCTGGCATACATTCAACTGCCGGGGCGTGCCTATGGTGGGCATTGACTCTTTGGTCATCAACAGCGGGCTCCCCGAAGAGGCAGAACAGTGGGCCTGGCTGGAGGAAACGCTGGCAAGTATAGCTGCGCAGAAACCCAGGCAGATTGTGCTGTTCACGCACCGGCCGCTGTTCATCGGGCAGCCTGACGAGGAACTGGATGCGACCGACTTTGCGAACCGGTACCTGGTGGTGGCGCCGCCGGGGCGGGACCGGCTGCTGCGGCTTGTGCGACAGTACCGGGTGACGGCTGTCCTCTCGGGGCATATCCACGCACCCTGGCAGAGATCCCGTACCTGGCCCGAAGGGTTCACCACGCGCTTTGTGTGTACGGGCAGTAGCGGCAAGCCCTCGGTGATGGCCATTGAGCAATTCGACCTGCCACTAAGCCCGGCCGAGGGGCTGGGGTATCACGAGCACCAGGTTACAGAGGAGGGGCTCACGTCAACCTGGCACCGGCATGTGAGTGCGTGGGGCAAGGGGCAGTGGTCCCTGGGACCAGCGTGGACAGCTAGCCTTGCAGATGGCCGGACGCCGCCGGTTCGGGACAAGTTGCACTGGCAGGACCCTGGCTACCGCCCTGCCACCCTGGGCTGGCGGCAGGTGGGTCCAGTCTCCAGGCTTGCCCTCGGGGGGGGCGCCGGTGAGACTTTGTACCTCAGGCAGACATTCGAAGCCGAGGAAGACACCCTTGGCCTTTACTTGGAACTACTCACCGAGCGAGAGGTCGAGATCTACTTGAACGGGAAACTCGCCTACAAGCTGGACGCTCTCGATGAGCAGCCGCAAAACTGGTTGAGCGCGGGGGGAAACTATGCCATTGACAGCCCGGTGCTCCATTTGGGCTTGAACCAGCGACTGGCCCGCAAGGGACAGAACGTGCTGGCCTTGCAAGTGCTTGGTCAAGGAGCTCCTGGCTGGCAAGGTGACGAGTACGTCGCCTTCCGAAAGCTGGAGCATCGAGCGGGGGCCAGTCCAGCATCGGACAAGGAGGCAGGGCAAAAGTGAGTTTGGTGATTGGCGTGGACCTGGGGACCAGTGAGACCAAGGCCGGCCTCTTTGACCAGCAGGGCAACCTGCTGCGGCTGGCCCGCTGTGGCTATCCCATTATCACCGTTGGCGAAGCAGGGTGTGCGGAGTCGGACCCGGAGCGGTGGTGGAGCGCAGTTTGCCAGACCCTGCGCGAGGTGACCCAGGGCGTGCCAGCGGAAGAGCTGGCGGCGCTGTGTGTGCAAGGGCAGGGCCCCAGTGTGGTCATGGCTGACATGAGCGGCAAGCCGCTCCACAACGCCATCCTGTGGATGGATACCCGGTCCTGTGGCGAGCGGGATGAGCTGTCTGAGACGTTGGGGCACCCGGTTTCACCGTTCGCCCACATGCCGATGGCAATGTGGATGGCACGACACCGCCAGGAAGCCTATGCCCAGGCGCGGTGGTTCCTTGCGGCTTGGGATTTTATCGCTATGCGGCTGTGCGGGCAGCCACCAGCCTCGGCTCTCGCCTATTTCCAGCCGTTTCCGAGGGACGAGGTAGAGGCGGCGGGGCTGCCCCACAGGCTGTTTCCGCAGGTGGTGGAGGCGGGACATCCCATCGCGGGGCTGACGGCAGCCGCTGCTGGGGAGACAGGCTTGCCAGAGGGGCTTCCCGTAGTTGCCGGCGTGCACGACGGCATCGCCACCTTTATTGGGGCCGGCCTGGTGGAACCCGGACGGTCTGCCGACGTCAATGGCACGTCAGGGGGCTTGGCGTTGTGCTGGAGCGAGCCGATCAGCAAACCGGGCGTATTCTCAGCATCTTGGATCCACCCCGGCGAGTTCATAGTCGGTGGAGCCATGGCGGCCCTGGGCAGATGCCTGGACTGGGCAAGAGAGGCCGTGGCGAACTCGCGCCTGACCCACGAAGAGTTAATCCTCGAGGCAATCAAGGCTCCCGTGGGCTCCGAGCGGCTGCTCTTTCTCCCATATCTGGCCGGCGAGCGAGCGCCGATCTGGGATCCCGAGGCGCGTGGGGTATTTTTCGGGCTGACGCTGAACCACAAGCAGGAACACTTGCTACGGGCAGTCCTGGAGTCAGTGGCATATGCTCTCCGGCACGTGGCGGAGGAACTGCTCGAATCCGGGGCGCGAATCGACGAGGTTCGCGTGTGCGGAAGACAGGCGCTGAGTGAAGACTGGAATCAAATCAAGGCAGACGTACTGGGCCTTCCGGTGGCAGTGCCGCGAGTTCGCGAGGCGGCCCTGATGGGCGCCGCCGTACTGGCTGGCGTGGGGGCAGGCCTGCTGCCCGACATCACGGAAGGTGCGAACCAGATGGTGCGGATCGACGAGATTCTTGAACCGATTCCGGCGCATCATCGACTGTACACGCAGCTGTTTGGCGTGTACAAGCGTCTCTATCCGGACCTGCGCAGCGCTTTTCACCAGCTTTGTGCTAGCGCTAAGGAGGAGGAATGCTAGGTCTATCCTCGTATGAGGTAATAAGAAAGGGGGTGGTGCGTATCTCGCATAGATACGGAATACTGGAACTGGCCTCACTGGAGGCAATGCACAACCAAAGTCGTCATGAGGAAACCCTAAGAGGAGGAACAAGATGAAGAAAGTTTTGGTCATGCTTGGGATGCTGGTCGTTTTGGCCATGGTGGTGAGCCTGGCTGCATGTGGCGGCACAGAGGAGCCGACGGAAGTGGCAGCCGAACCGACGGATGCCCCGGCCGAAGCGACGGAGGCTCCGGCCGAACCGACGGAGGCTCCGCCAGAGCCTACAGAAGTCCCACCCACAGAGGTTCCACCCACGGAACCTCCACCGACAGAGGCTCCACCAGAGCCCACAGAGCTGAGGATCGGCATTTCCCTCGACGTGGAAAGCATGGATCCCTTCTTTGTCAACCAGGCAGCCGGCTGGTCGGTTGTACACGCCCTCTTTGATCACCTGGTCGAGCGGGACTTTGAGGGCAACATCGTCCCCGGGCTGGCGCTGGAATGGACCATCGTGGACACGGCGACCCTGGAATTTGCCCTCCGCGATGATGTGGTCTTCCACAACGGTGAGCCCTTTACCGCCGAGTCCGTCAAGTTCTCGGTAGAGCGCATGCTAGCCGAGGAAGAAGCGCCCAACCAGGGCAAGTTCACGGCCATCGATGGAGTGGAGATCGTCGATGACTATACCGTCCGCCTGCTCCTCAACCGGCCCGATGGCACCCTCTTTGACAGCCTGACCAGCCGCCTGGCCATGCTGCCGCCACAGTACTTTGAAGAGGTGGGCGCGGAGGGATTCGCCGCCGCCCCGGTGGGCACAGGCCCCTTCTCCTTCGTCGAGTGGGTACCTGACGATCATGTCACGTTGGTGGCCAACGAGAACTACTGGGAGGGCAGCTACAAGGGAATGCCGATGGTCGACACCGTAGTCTTCCGGCCCATCCCCGAAGCCGCCACCCGTGCCGCCGAACTTGAGGCTGGCGGCGTCCACCTCATTCAGGACGTCACACCAGACCAGATGGACGACCTGGAAGAGGCGGATCTAGTAGTCGTGCCCTACGAGGCATTCCAGCTCCAGTACATCTTCTTTATCACCGATGACGAGACCCTGCCTACCTACGATGTGAAGGTGCGACAGGCGCTCAACTACGCCGTGGATGTGGATGCCATCATCGAGAACCTGCTGAATGGCCTGGGCTCGCGCATCGCCAGCCCCATCGGACCCGGCTACCTGGGCTACAACCCCGACGTGGAGCCGTATCCATATGATGTGCAGACGGCCAAAGATCTGCTGGCTGAGGCAGGCTATGCTGATGGTTTTGAGGCAACCCTCGACGTGACCACTGCGGGCCACACCGACGTGATCGATGCAGTCGCCGGGTATCTGGCCGAGGTGGGCGTGACTGTCGAGATCCAGGACTATGAACTGGGCCAGTTCAACCAGAACTGGATGGATCGCACGCAGAGCATGCTGTGGGGGGCCCGCTGGGGCAACACACCCGACCCGCAGAGCATCGAGCTCTTTGCTTCGTGCAATGGCTGGATCACCCGCTACTGCAATGAAGACGTGACAATGCACCTCGAAGCGGCCAGGGATACCCTGGACCAGGACGAGCGGGCGGAGCATTATGCTGCAGCGAGCCAGCTGATGCACGATGACCCGCTGGCCATCTATATGAACACGGCGGCCCAGATCTACGGGCTGAGCAGTGACGTGGAGAATTTCCAACCATCGCCGCTGCTGGCCATCATCGTCTCTGGCGTTTCCGTATCTGAATAGCACAACCGGAACTTGGATGGTACGGTCATCCGGTGAGGGTGGCCGTACCATCCTCGAACTGATGAGCCCGGCCCGAACGGGCTCCACCAGGAACGTAGGACCGACGACATGGGAAGGTATATCGCACGACGCG
>JASFLR010000255.1:0-5511 GCA_050117995.1 Anaerolineae bacterium | reverse complement strand
GACGTGCCGATCCGGTCCTATGTTGGACTGCCGCTGCTGACGAGCGAGGTTTTTGTCGGGACCCTTGAGTTGGTGAGCGACCGACCGGGCTCTTATGGTACGAAGGATCTGGAAATCCTGGAGATCTTTGCTAACCAGGCAGCAGTGGCCATCCAGAACGCGCGTCTCCATGCCGAGACCGAGCGTAGACTGTGGGAATTCTCAGGCCTCTATCAGATTTCTCGGACCATTGGCTCTCTATCAGACCTGGGGCAGATCTATGCCCAGATCAGCGAGCGAATCGCGCGACTGATGCATGCAGAGATGTGCGGAATCTTGCTCTATGATCGGGACGCGGAGGCACTGGTCAGCCAACCGCCCTTCTATGGTATCACGGATGATGTGGTGGAGCGCTACCGGTTGCCTGTGATAGCAGGAAGTCTGGCAGGCGAGCTGTGGCAGGATCGGGAATTTCTGGTGCTGAATGACCTCGAGAAGGAGCCTCTGATCGATGAGTTGGGTTTGAGAGGCATGTCACGTGCCGGGGGGCTCCATGATACGGTATTTGCCCCTATGATCGTGGGGCAGCGGCGTCTTGGCGTCATCCAGGTGGGGAATCGGGTGGATGGCACGCCCTTTAGCGAGGATGAGGCCCGGCTGCTGTGCATTTTCGCCAACCAAGCAGCAGCCGTCATTGACAACGCGAGACTCTACGAGCAGACAGACGAACGTTTGGGGGCACGGCTCGAGGAACTCGAGGCTCTCCAGCGTACGATGCAGGAACTGAATGCGACCCTGGAGCTAGACCACATCCTTGGCATCGTGATGGAGGCGGCACTGCAGACGACAGGGGCCACGCACGGCAATATCATGTTGCTGGACGTGGACAGTGAGGGTTTTGCGCTGGGTGCGGCCTTGGGCTACTCTGAGGCAGAAGAGGCCGCACTCGGGGACTTGGTACTGCGACTTGCCGAGGAGGACCTGGCTTTCCAGGTAGTACAGAGCGGTCAGTCCAGGATTGTCGACGATACCCAGCAAGAGGTCTGTGCGGTATGTATCCGAGATGACACCCGTTCAGCCTTGGTTGTGCCTGTGTCCTACCAAGATGCGGTCGTCGGACTGATCAACTTGAGACAGGTGGAGGCTGGTGCCTTTGATCAGGATGACCTGGTCTTTGTGCAAGCACTAGCCGAACAGGCAGCGATCGCGATTGGCAATGCCCTGCGCTACGAGGAGCAAGTCCGTGTAAACAATATTCTGCGACAGCGGTCGGAACAGATGGATGGCCTGCTGGCGGTCAGCCAGAAGCTGCGGACGGACACTCCGCTCGAAGAGATCCTGGAAGAGGTGGCGTACGCCATACAGGAATCGGTCGGCTACAACCTGGTGCTTATCAGCGTGGTCGAGGAGCAGCCGAGTGCTACGCCCATGCTCCGTCGGGTGGCAGCAGCCGGCCTACCGTTGGACGTGTTTGAAGAAGCAAGGCAGGTGCTGCACCCTCTAGACCGGTATGAGGGTCTTCTCCGCGAGGAGTACCGGCAGGGACAGTGCTACTTCCTGCCTTTCCAGGAGCAAGAAGAATGGGGCACAGGAGTTCAAACCATTGTGCCCATGCCAGAGATCGAGGAGTGGCATGAGGGTGAGTGGCATCCCCAGGACATGCTGCTTGCACCTATGACAGGGGCTGGCGGGCGCCTGGTGGGTCACATCTCTGTCGATGGGCCAAGGGATGGGCTTCGTCCGAACCTGCGTACGTTGGAGATCCTAGCTATCTTTGCCAATCAGGCGGCCATTGCCGTGGAGAATGCGCATCTCTATGCTGATGCCAGGCGAAGGGCAGAGGACTTGGCGCTCATCAATGAGGTAGGCCAGTCGCTTACCCAACTGGTGGAGCCCGAGCAGGTGTTGAATACGGTGGTCAAGGCCATAGGGCTGCTGCTGCAATGCGAGATGGGTGTCATATTCCAGCCCGACCGCTTTGACGGAAAGTTCGGACCGGTGGCGACCTACGGCGTACCTCTGGAGTCGATGCTCGACTATCGCTTTGCCCCTGGAGAGGGCCTGGTAGGTCAAGTGGCCGCGGAGGGCGCTGCACTTGTGATCTCTGATGCCCAGTCCGTGGAGGGCTTGGCAGCGGACTCGGTGGAGATCGGCTCCTTGATGATGGTGCCGATCAAGACCGGTGAGCAGTGCACTGGCGTACTCCTGGCTACGAGTCCGCGACCGTTTGCCCTGGGTGAGACCGATAAGGTGGTGTTGGCCACGCTGGCAGACCAGGCGGCGGTCGCTCTAGAGAGCACTCGCTTGCTGAGTACCACGCAGCAGGCTGCTCTGCGACTGGCATCGCTTAATGAGATCGGGCGTCGAGTTGCGGCACAGCTCGAGCTGCAGGACATGTTGGAAACCACAGTGACCTCGCTGGAGGAATATCTGGCTTTCTACCGGGTGGGTGTCTTCTTGCTAGATGAATCCACCGTGCAGCTGCACGTTGCCCTGGTCAATGAGGCATTCCGAGCAGTCATTCCCCCTGACTACCGATTGGCCATTGGTGAGGGACCTATTGGCAGGGCAGCAGAGACCGGCGAGACGGTCCTGATCAACGACGCCTTTTCCGGGGAGCGGGATGAGGGGGAGAGCGCCTGGAGCTCTCCATCCAGTGTGTCTGTCCCGATCAAGGTGGTTGAGCGGGTGATTGGCGTGCTGGAAGTGGAGGGATCGCGGCGCGGCGCTTTCAGTGACCAGGATGCTGCAGCCCTCGAGATTGCGGCGGATCAGCTGGCTGTGGCCATTGAGAATGCCCGGCTATTTGACCAGACCCAACGGCGAGTGGCTGAGCTAGCCACGGTGAACGAAATTGGCCGTGCCATCAGTAGCGCCCTGGATGCGAACCAGTTGGCGGAGCTGATCTATGACCAGGTGAGCAGCTTGCTCAATACCCGCAGTTTTCACCTCGTTGTCTACGACCCGGATACCCAGCGGGTGACCATGGAGTTCATAATTGAGCATGGTCTTCGCGAGCCTGGAGGGTATTCCAGGCTGGGTAAGGGGCTCGTGGGTCATGTAGTACGCAGCGGCAAACCTGTCCTGTTGACCAGTGGAACCGAGCAGTATGCTGAGGACCACGGGCTTGTGTTGGAGCGGGCGGCACCCAGGTCGTGGCTGGGTGTGCCAATGATCGCCGGCGATCGAGTCATTGGCGCGATTGCAGTGCAGAATCATGACCAGACTGAAGCATTCGACCGGGCGCATCTCGAGCTGCTGACCACCGTTGCCGGACAAGCAGCTGTGGCCTATCACAACGCATCGCTCTTTCAGGAGCGTCTGCGGCGGATCGAGCAGCTAAATGTGCTGAACGAGATGGCACAGGCACTCAGCTCCACGTTGGAGTTGGATGACTTGCTGGAGGTGGTCCATAATCAGGTAGCCCGCATTGTGGATGCTACCAACTTTTACATTGCGCTCTATGACGAAGATTCGGAGGAAATCAGGTTCCCGTACGTAGTGGATCCCGAGGAACGTGAGGACTGGAGTCCTGTCAAGGTAGGCGAAGGTTTGACAGGCAGGATCATCTCTACGGGTCGACCGCTCCTGCTGCCAAGTGGTGCTGTGGGGCACTACCGCATAGAGGGTCATGAGATTGACGCAGGGCTCTGTCGCTCATGGCTGGGCGTCCCGATGATCGCCAAGGACAAGGTGCTGGGGATCATCGCTGTTCAGGACTATGAGCGCGAGCAGGTCTACAACGAGGAGGATCTGGGCCTGCTGTCGACGGTAGCCTCACAAGCGGCGGTTGCTCTGCGGAATGCGCAGTTGTATCAGCAGATTGTGAGTTTCAGCAGTGATCTGGAGTCGATGGTCGAGGCTCGGACACATGAACTGGAGAGAGCGCTGGATGAGCTCACCGTGGAGCGCGACCGGGTAGAAGCCCTCTACGAAATCACAAGTGAACTGGGCGCCACTCTGGAGTTGGAGCGTGTCCTGCAGAGGGCGTTGCAGCTCTTTGGAAATGCGCTGGATCTTTCGTATGGTACGATCTTGCTTGTGGACCAGGAGACAGGTAGCTTGAACCTGCGAGCTACGCTCGATCCTGACCTGCGTTTGCCTCGGAAGGGAAAACCGATCTCACTTGAACCGGGTGAGGGGTTGGTGGGATGGGTGCTGGAGCACCGCGAGCCGCTGTTGACAGAAGATGCGGGTGCCGACACACGTTGGGTGCCGAGCACGGATCACGACATGGCAGACTCTCGTTCGGTGGTTGCGGCTCCCCTGTCATTGGGTGGGGGTGACATCCTGGGAGTCATTGTACTGGGCCATCCGGAGGCGGGACATTTCACGACAGATCACCTGCAATTGGTTACTGCAGCCGCTGCTCAGATTGCTATGTCGGTGAATAACTCGGACCTGTACGAGTTCATCACAGATCAAGCAGATCAGTTGGGAGCAGCGCTTCAGGCCCAACAGGAGGAAGCTGCGAAGAACCGAGCGGTGCTGGAGTCGATCGCCGATGGTGTCTTGGTACTGGACCACAACGGTCGTGCACTGCTGGTGAACCCCGCTGCGGAAGAGCTGCTGGGCTTTGCAGGGATGGCGCTAGAGGGGGAGCATTTCCGGCACATGCTTGGTCTCGGCGAGACGCAGATACATCGCGACCTTGCGCAGGCGCTGTATTCCGAATTGCGCCAACAGCTCGATTCAGGGGAAGAACTGGCCCAATCGGCGGCGAGTGGCGTGCGACTGCAGGCTGGGGCAAAGGTGCTGGCAGTGACCATGTCACCATTGATCGTGTCCCCCGGCGGCACGCCAGGACTGGTTGCCGCGTTGCGAGACATCAGCCGGGAGGCAGAAGTAGAGAGACTCAAGAACGAGTTCATCTCGACTGTTTCACACGAGTTGCGGACGCCGATGACTTCGATCAAGGGCTATACCGATCTGCTGTTCCTAGGTATGGCTGGTGGTTTGACAGATGAACAGCGTAGTTTTCTCAAGATTATCAAGTCCAATGCGGACCGATTGACGGCACTTGTCAATGACATCCTGGACATCTCCCGGATTGAGACGGGCCGGATGCGGCTGACAATCACCTCGCTGGAGATGGGGCAGATCATCAGCCAGGCGGTAACGTCCTTCCTTGGGCAATATCGGGAGAAGGGTCTGAATTTGCTTTGGAGGGAGCCTGGTGGATTGCCAGAAGCGCGCGGCGATTCGGCTCGTGTGGCACAGGTCCTCAGCAACTTGCTGGCAAATGCCTGGCAGTATACTCCCCCAGGTGGAACTGTCACTGTGTCCCTACATGAGCTGGATGGTTTCCTGCAGACGGACGTCAGCGACACGGGGATCGGTATCTCACCGGACGACGTCGGCCGGATTTTCGATCGCTTCTACCGAGCTGACCACCCGGTGGTCCAAGAAGCTGATGGCACTGGGTTGGGGCTCTCTATTGTCAAGATGTTCGTGGAGATGCTCGGTGGGGGAATATGGGTCGAGAGCAAGCCGGGCGAAGGTTCTACCTTTAGCTTCACTCTCCCACTTACC
>JASFLR010000254.1:0-5521 GCA_050117995.1 Anaerolineae bacterium | reverse complement strand
AATCGGACCGACGTTACCTTCAATAGCACTACCATTGACGCAGAGGGCCACAGCATTGCCGCCACCCACACGCGCCACCGAAATCCGGTAGGTCACGCCCCGGAAGATCCGGGTAGCCTCAAAGCCAGTCCAATCCTCGGGAACCACCGGAGCAATCTCCAGCCCATCAAAGCCAGGCCGGATTCCCAGGATCCACTGCGATATGGCCACATAGTTCCAGGCAGCCGTACCCGTGAGCCACGAGTTCTTGGCTTCTCCGTGCGTGGGGGCATCGCGCCCGGCAATCATCTGGGCATATACGTACGGCTCGCAGCGATGCACATCGCTGATCTCCTCACGGGCAGAAGGATTGATGCGAAGGTAATAGTCGTGGGCTCGATTGCCATCCCCGACGATCGCCTCGGCGATCATGATCCACGGGTTGGTATGGCAAAAGATACCGGCGTTCTCCTTGTATCCCGGCGGATAGGACGAGATCTCCCCCAGATTCAGGTAATAGCGTGTGTAGGCCGGCTGCACCAGGACAACGCCATGTTTCGTGGCCAGATGCTCATCCACAGATGCCAGCGCTCTCTGTGCACTCGGCGCTGCTTTGTCATCCAATCCAATGCCGGCCAGCACGCAGATACCTTGAGGCTCGACAAAGATCTTACCTTCAGCACACTCGCGCGATCCCAGCTTCTGCCCCCGATCATCGTATGCCCGCAGGAACCAGTCGCCATCCCAGCCATGCTGGCCCACGGTTCTCTCCATCCTCGCTGCTTCCGCCTCGTAGTGCTGCGCCTCCCCCTTCAGACCGCGCCAGCGGGCAATGGATGCCAGCTCCTTGGCCGCCAGCACAAACAACCCCGCGATGAACACCGACTCGGCCGTCTTGCCATCCTTAGTTTCTGCAGTTTGGAACGACTCGCCGGGCGTGCTGGAAAAGGTGTTGAGGTTAAGACAGTCGTTCCAGTCCGCCCTGCCGATCAAGGGCAAGCCGTGCGGGCCCAGGCGGTCCAGAGTATGGCACAGGCTGCGCTGCAGGTGCTCGTACAGAGGCTGCTCCGAGCCCACTTGGTTCTCGTAAGGAACCAGCTCATCCAGAATGGCCCAGTCGCCTGTCTCCTTCAGGTAGGCTGCCACGCTCAGAATCAGCCACAGTGGATCGTCGTTGAAGCCGCTACCGACAGCATCATTGCCCCGCTTGGTGAGGGGCTGGTACTGGTGATAGGCGCCACCGGACTCGAGCTGGGTTGCTGCCAGATCCAGGATCCGTTCGCGCGCACGCTCCGGGATCATGTGCACAAACCCTAGCAGATCCTGGTTCGAATCGCGAAAGCCCATTCCGCGCCCAATGCCCGACTCAAAGAACGATGCCGACCGCGACATATTAAAGGTCACCATGCACTGGTAGGTATTCCAGATATTGACCATGCGGTTGGTGTGCACATCTGGAGTCTCGATCTGAAAGATCCCCAGCACACTGTCCCAATAGGCGCGCAGATCAGCAAAGGCTTTCTCGGTGTACTCCACACTCAGAAACCGGTCGATGATGGGCTTGACGGTGCGCTTGTTGACCTGTTGCGAGCCAGGAGGATCGAACTTTTGCCCCTGCGGATTCTCGTGGTAGCCTAGGAGGTAGATGACCTGGCGGGTTTCGCCAGGTGCCAGCTCAAGCTGGACGTGGTGGGACCCGACCGGCGCCCAGCCATGGGCCACCGAATCGAAGGAACGGCCGCGAACAACCACAGCCGGGTTTTCCCATCCGCCATAGGGCCCAAGAAAACGATCGCGCTGCGTGTCGAACCCCGCGAGTGGCTCCGAACAAGCAAAGAATGCAAAATGGTTCCGGCGCTCCCGGTACTCCGTCTTGTGATAGATCACACCCGGAGCATCGCTGCCCGACTCCACCTCAACCTCACCCAGGCTGTAGTTGCGCTGAAAGTTGGTCGCGTCGTCCCAGGCATCCCACAGGCAGAATTCGACGCAGGAAAAGACAGAGAGACGCGCAGCACGGTCGCGGTGGTTTGTCACAGCCAGCTGCCAGATCTCCAAATCCTCGCCCAGCGGCACGAAATAGCGGAGCTGCGACTCGATTCCCAGATAGTTGGAGCCTATGATCGTGTAGCCCAGCCCGTGACGGCAGGTATACTCATCCAGAGCGCAGCGGGTGGGCTGCCACGTGGGGGACCAGTACTCACCCGCTGTGCCACTCCCCTCACCCTCGGCACTCGGGGACACGCCATCGTCCCGCAAGTAGATGTACCGCCCGCCTGTATCGAGGGGGACATTATTGTACCGGTAGCGGGTCAGTCTCCGCAGCCGCGCGTCACGGTAGAATAAGTATCCGCCAGCCGTATTGGAGATGAGGCCAAAGAAGGCTCGGTTTCCCAGGTAGTTGATCCAGGGCAGCGGGGTATCGGGGCGGGTAATAACATACTCGCGGCGGGCATCATCGAAGAAGCCGTAGCGCATGATGACTCCTTTACGCTCGCGCCTGCAGCCGTTCAACCTCTTGATTCAGGATACGCAGCAATATCGCAACCGATGCAGCGTAAGTAGCATCCACGCCAAAAAACGAGAGGCTTTTGGACAGCAGCGTCTGGCGGCGGCTATAGGGTGTATCAGAAGCATAGTGAATCAGGCCGATATCGTACGGTGCATTGATAAAGAGGTTCACAATCTCGTTCTTTGGATAGCGCTGGGGGTAGATATTCTCATACACGCCGCTGAGATATGGACCTGCCTCCATCTCGATATCGGTGTAGCCCTCTTTGTAGAATACCCCCACGAAATCCCTGTTCTGCAAAAAGGTGCCCCGCACCGTCACTGTCTTTTGATTGTCAAAAACACTGGCACGGGTGAGATACGGCGCTACGTCCGCGGCTACAAAACAGTTCTTGAACAGAAAAGTGTTCTGCGAGTGCTCATCGTACACCACGTTGGGGATCATCACGTCGCCCACCTGGCCATTGAGCGTGGCGGCCTTGCCCAACACGTAAACCCCTTGCAGCTCGCCAAGGTTGGCAGCCACCTGGGAAAAAATATGATAGGCTGCCATGCCCAGGGGATAGTCAACGTTAAAGATCACTGCCTTGCTCGCCTTGAGTGCATCGAAGCCTTCTACGTCGATGCGAGGATCGAGGCCCTCCGGACAGAGCGATTTGAGTTCGATGACCTGGGCCGCCACGTCCAAGTAGAGCGGATTCTCTACATGAAAGATGCCGCACTCCCGGTGAAAGCTGTGCATAGCTTTCTGTTTCTCGGCCTGCTCCTCGCGGCTGCCATCGCGCAGGTATTTGCCGAGAGCGTAGTGGAGCAGATCGCTCAGCCGGCTGCGGTTCTCACCTTCCTTGGCACGTTGGTACTGGTACCAGAGATTCTCCGGATTGGCCCGCTCTAGAAACCCCGCAAGCTCCTCCTCTATGGTCCAGGCGTACCCTGCCAGCAAGTTAGCCAGGCTGTGCGTATTCGACGACACAAAATACACGGGACGGTAAAATAGATCGCTCTTCAGGTAGTGATCCACCTCGCGGGACACCGTGAACCACCAGCCGTCCGTTGCGCGACGGTAGTCGGTGAGCGAGCCAGCCAGCAGGCGGATCGACATGTCCTTGCGCTGGCGCCCGATCTGCAGCAGATTGGGCCACAACGCTGGCCCCCACGCAGCCTGAAGCTTGACGAAATCGTCGGAAGAGATGTCCAACTCCTCTACTACATCGCCGACCTCGTCCGGTGACAGGGATTGCTGCCCCGAAACGTGCGCCTCTATGCGCTCCACCGTAGGCGTATCGACTAGCCGCACGTGGAGCTTGTTCCACTCCAGTTGGTAGGCCACCAACATGGGGATCAGATCGTCGATGTCAGAGACGCTAGCGATAAAAGCTGCCAGCGTGCTGTCCCCATCAAAGAACATCTTGCGGCGGCGCGAATGGGCCGTGACCACCTGCCATTTCTCTACATCAGGGTAACCTCGCCGGTTAAAGACCTCGTCCGACTGGCCCATGAGGATCACGCGTACCTGGGACAGGCACTGGGGTAGGCGCATAACACTGTACACAAATGCCGAGATATCGGGCGTGGGCTCGTCGGCGCCAAAGTGCAGGCTGGAGTCCATCGCACAGTGCGTCTCCTCCAGCGAGCGAAGCAATATGTCGCCACTCGAGCGCAGAAGGGAGTAGTACGTGCGCATATACAGATCGATCTCTTCATTGCCACGGGATGGCACGTCACGAAGCATATAGTCTCTCCTCAGGAACTCGGTCGTTTGAAGACACCGCGGTTGGTGGTCGTATCATAGCTTACCAATTCCCAGCCATCTGCGCCCAGTGCATTTAGCAGGCGCCCGATCGCGGCCAGCGGCGACGGATCGTCACTGTGCAACTCAAGGTGCCTCGCACCATCTGGTGTGACCAACTGGTACGAGAGGCGGATACCTCCATCATCCAACCCGGACATGGGCGTGCAGGTCATCAAACAGTATTCCCACCCGTCCATCTACTCACCTACTCGTCAAAGGTCTCGTATTGCTCCGGCATATCCAGACGGACCACATCCCCATGGGTGTTGATGACCACCCGGAAGCCCAGCATGCCCAGCCAGGCGCGCGCACCATCTGGCAAGCCCTGCGCGAGCACCTTGTCCATGTTCTGTATCGAGGCATCGATCATAGCCTTGGTGAACAGGTCATCCTTGCCCATCATCTGCAGCATAGCCTCTGTGGCGAGTTCCCGGTGCGCCATGAACTGTTCGCGGAGCAGTTCGATGACCTGGCGGTCAACCCCCTCCGATTCCACATGCCTGCGGAAGCCGTCGTCCTCCACGACATAGTTGGGCATATCACCCACCATGACCGCATCCACCGGGTTTCCATTCTCATCCTGGATCAGCCCTGAGAACAGGGCCGACCGCGGCGTTTGGTCAGCCATCAGCCCTCCCTCCTAAGACTCTCAGCAGACGGTAAGCCCGGTATTGGGCTTACCGCCGTAACCCTATGGGAACTGAACCGATTACACGAAGCAAGCTAGCCAGCCGTGCTTCTGCCTCAGGTGTTCCCCAGGTAGGGGGAAGGGCAGCGATGGACTATCGCTGCCCTTCCCGATCGAGAACATCTTACTGGTGGACCCGGCCGGATTCGAACCGGCGATCTCCTGCGTGCAAAGCAGGCGCCTTCCCACTAGGCCACGGGCCCAGAACAATTCCCGACCTGCAATCTCAACCTGGCTCCACGTCCACAATCCCTCAATCCGCAATCCAACTCTGACAGTGCCGACGAGAGGATTTGAACCTCCACACCCCAAAGGGTAACAGATCCTAAGTCTGTCGCGTCTGCCAATTCCGCCACGTCGGCATCCATTGAGCGGATCTGATGGGATCATACCCCCGATTCTGTACTCCATCCGCACAATAGAGCCTATCGTGCAGATGGATCACCGTCATCTGTCTCATCCACAAAGATGGATGGCAGCTCCTGACTTGCCGGGCGTTACCCGACCTCGTCGTCGCCGCTGCGACGAGACCGAAAGTCCTGGCCGAAACC
>JASFLR010000253.1:0-5555 GCA_050117995.1 Anaerolineae bacterium | reverse complement strand
GAATTTCGATGGCATCCATCTGGCCTGCCTGACCGGCGCCAACGGGCATGGAAAGTCAGCCTTGCTCGATGCCATGACCTGGTCGTTGTGGGGCAAGGCGCGGGCCAAGCGCGACGACGAACTGATCCACCTCGGCGAGTCCGAGATGGAGGTCGAGTTTACCTTTGACCTGGGAGGTACCGTCTATCGCGTCCTCCGAAAACGCGACTCTACCAAGCGGGGACGTACCGTTGTGGATCTCCAGGTGCAGCACGATGGCGAGTTCCGCTCCATTGCTGAGGAAGGCGTGCGGGCCACCGAAGCAGCCATCATCCGCCTGCTGCGCATGGACTATGAAACCTTTACCAACTCGGCATTCCTGCTCCAGGGCCGGGCAGATGCCTTTACCACGCGCACACCGGCAGAGCGCAAAAGAGTGTTGGGTGAGATCCTGGGCCTGGGCATCTATGACGAATACGAGCAGCGGGCAAAGGAGAGAGCACGGGAGAAGGATCGGGACCTGGCAAAGCTCGAGGGCCTATTGCGTGACATCGACCGCGAACTGGATCGCCAGCCGGAATACGAAACCGAGTTAACCCAGGCCGAGGCCCGGGTCTCTGAACTGAGCGCTGGCGTCAAGCAGGCGGAAGCAGAACTGCGCGATCTCCGGCAGGCGGAGCAGGCACTGAAACATCAGGAAGTCCAGCTCCGCGATCTGGAGCGCCGGCTGGGCCAGGCAGAGCAAGAGGTACGCGAGGTGGACGCCCAACTTGCCGAGCGGAAGCAGCAGTTGGAACGCTACGAAGCCATCTTGGCCCAGCGCGAAAAGGTGGAAACCGGCTACGCTGCCCTGACTCAAGCCCGTGAGGCCGACGCGATCTGGAACGAGCGGCTGGCCCAGGTCGTCCGAATCCAGGAACAACAGCACGAGATTGAGCGGGCACTGGACGCTGCCCGCCGCGAGCTTGACCTGGCCCAGGGGCGTCTGGGCGAGCGGATCCACGAGCTGGAGCGCCGGGCTGCAGACTTGACCGAGCGGGAGCGCGAGTTGGGCGAGGTACGCGAGCGACTCGCCCTCCTGAGCGAGCGCCAGTTCGAGCACAATGCTGCCCGAGCTCAGCTCCAGACGCTGGGGAGAGAGTCCGCTGGCCTGCAGGTCGAGAATGACAGAATGCTGGCGGACATGGAAGCGCTGAGGGACAAGCTGGATCTGTTGGAGCGGGAATCGGGCGAAGCTGAGTGCCCCCTCTGCGGGCAGTCCCTGTCCGACGAGCACAGGGATGAACTGCTCGCCGAATTCCAGGCCGAGGGTACAGCGTTGGCCGACACCCATCGGGCAAACACGGCCCGCCGCAGCGAGATCAAGGCTGAATCCCAGCGCCTGGAGGCCGACATCAAATGCCTGGAGGGAGAACTGACAGGGCTCCCCCCTCTGCAGCGCCGCGAGGCCCAGCTGGAACAGGCGCTGGCTGAAGCCAAGGAGGCGGCCTCTGCCCTGGAGCCGGCCCGTGCCGAGCAGGAGGCACTGGCCCAGCGCCTGCAGAGTGGCGACTATGCCCCCGCTGAACAGGCCGAACTGGCGCGATTGGCCGCCGAGCTTCAGGCGCTGGGCTACGACCAGGTCGCCCACCAGCAAGCCCGCGACCAGGTGGCTTGCCTGGCCGAGTTCGAGGCCGCCTACCAGCAGCTTCTAACTGCCCTGGAGCGCGCGGACGGCGAGCGGGCCGCGCTGAAAGATCTCCAGGCGCGCCTGGCACGCTGGCAGGAGACACTGGCCGACGACCGGGCACGGCGCGCATCACTGGCGGCAGAGGTGGAGCGCCTGCCGGAGGTCCAGGCCCAGGTCAAGAGCGAGGCGGCCAAACTGGAGCAGTTGCAGGCTGAATCGTCCAAGGCCCGGTTGCTGCTGGGGGCAGCCCAGCAGAAGCTGGACCACTGCCGCAACCTGGCTGTAGAGCGCGAGCGACGGGTCAAAGACCAGGAGCGCTTTGTCGAGGAGAAGGCCATTTACGACGAGCTGCGACTGGCTTTCGGCAAGAAAGGCATTCAGGCCATGATCATCGAGGCGGCTATTCCCGAGATCGAGCTCGAGGCGAACCAGCTGCTGGCGCGCATGACCGATGGGCGCATGCACGTCCGCTTTGAAACGCAACGCGAGACACTCAAGGGCGACACCCTGGAGACGCTGGACATCAATATTGCCGACGAGCTAGGCACGCGGCCGTACGAGCTCTTTTCCGGCGGAGAAGCGTTCCGGGTCAATTTTGCCATCCGCATAGCCCTGAGCAAGCTGCTGGCCCGCCGGGCCGGGGCCCAGTTACAGATGCTGGTCATCGACGAGGGGTTTGGCACCCAGGATGCCGAGGGCCGCGAGCGCCTGGTAGAGGCGATCACCTCGATCCAGGACGACTTTGAGCGCATCCTGGTCATTACCCACATCGAAGAGCTAAAGGACGCATTTCCCGTGCGCATCGATGTGACCAAGACTGCCGAGGGCTCTCAGATCAGCCTGAGCTAGATCCAGCTATGTCGGGTCAACAGCCCACTGGGACATTGCGCCGCCGCGGTCTGAATCGGTGGCATCGGCACTTTGCGAGCCATAGGCGATGGGCACCTCTGGGAGCTGCCCAACGGTACTGTGGTCTATGCCGGCTGGTGGAGGTTGATCCAATGCTGAGGGCGATGGCCTATCAACCAGGATGTTGGGCGGCATCATCAAGTTCACCGCCAAGAGTACCAAGTGGGTGTGCTTGCAAGGTTGCGGCGACTATATCGTCAACAGGGAAGCAGGTCACTGGACGTTGGAGGGTGTCCGGATGGCGCTGACGCCGGCGAGCGACGAGCAATAGTCCAAAGTCAGGAGCACAAAACGGCTGGGCGGTTCTCAGTAAGAGCCGCCCAGTGCCGTTCACGCCAGCAGCCAAACGTAGGGGCTGTTAGCAGAGGATTCTCTTACGTCCTTTGAACCTCTTCGACTTCTTCGTACCACCGTATGCGCGTGCCGATCTTGGCCCGCATCTTCCAGGCCATAGTCTTGGGCGCCTGGTCCATAGTCTTCTGCAATTTTACCAGGCGCCTCTTGATAGCCTGCGCCTCTGGTTCGTCGAGATCGATATCGCCCTCGTCCAGGAAGGTGTGCAATTTCTGAATGGTCATCGAGACAGTAGTGTACAGTCCCCAGTCCTTGGCGCACAGCTCGGCGATCAAGTCGGCGTTGATGGTCTCATCATCGCCCGGTCCAACCTCGTGGTCCACGAGCAGCGTGAGGAGGTCTAGCACGTCTTTACGGTTCAACTCGACGATCTGGGCCTTGGATAGGAACAGCTCGGCCAAGGGTAGCGTTAAGGGCTCGATGTGCAGCCGGTCAGCCAGGGGCAGGGTATGGCACATAGTAAAGTCGCCGATAAAGACATCTATCTGCCGCCCGCGGTCCTCGTCGTACCAGAGCTGGCGGCGATCGCCGCTGAGGGTGTTGAAGGTCTTGTTCGGTGTGTAGCCCATCCCGGGCAAAAAATCCATCAGTCTCTTGGCACCGGACTTGTCAGTTACAAAGTCGATGTCTGGATACTTGCGCTCTAGAGAGCGGTGGTTGGCGTGGGGTGAGTGGACCTTGATGGCCAAGCCGCCCAGCACCCGCAAGAATATGTCCTCTTTTTGCGCTGCATCGACGAGGCGCTGCATCTCGTCTTCCAGGTTAGCAAATGTACTACTCATACCCATTCCCCTAAGGCAAGATAGGGGCGAGGGACGGAGAGGTTGCTCTCCGCCCCCTCACCCATACCGCGCGTCTACTCTACAGGAATTTCCTCGTAGATCTTGTTGATGTCGATACCTTCCCGTTTACGCCACCACTTGAAGCCGACGTAGATGATCAGGGCCAGCGCGTACATGGACAGCATGTAGATAATCGAGCTGGTATTGCTGATGCCGATACCATAGAGCCCGTTTGGATCGATGAGCCACTGGTAGAGCAAGAAGACCAGGAACCCACCAAAGATGACCCCGGCTACGGTAATGAGCGGTATGCCCAAGATCTTGTACTTGGCGATGGGTGAAGCTTCATACAGGTCGCGTTTGATAAAGGGCAACAGGATAGCGGCGATGGTGGAACCCAGGTAGGTAACGGCGATGACCAGCGTGGAGCACAAGGTCAGCGTCTGGAAGTCAAAGATATTCCAGGCGAACAACGCCGCGACTACCAGGGAGGGGATCACCATCATCAGCAGAGCCCAGATAGGCGTGCGCGTGCGGGGCTCGACCTCAGCCACCTTTTCGGGCAGCAAGCGGTCGAAGGCGGCGGCAAAGATGACGCGCGTCGAGCTCAGGAACACAGTGCCCGACCAGCCGAACCACCAGGCGCTCATGGCCAACACGATGATGAACTGGATGATGCGACTTGGGGTCATGAACACCGCCAGCAGGGCCGGGTAGGGCCAGATGGGTAGGGGCGGCGTTTGCTCAGTGTAGCCCCAGGCATAGTTCCACCACGCGCCGTTGGCGTTCATGTACCAGTCCCAGGTGATGGTCTTGTTGATCAACAGAAAGAAGATAGCGCCCAGGACCGTGGTGGCGATCAGGGCCCAGCCCATGCCCCAGAAGTTGCGCTTGAAATCGGTGGCTCCTCGCACCTCTCCGTAGAGCGTTGCCCCCCAGTTGGGCCAGAGGTTAAAGAACACCAGGTAGGGGATTGCCAGGAAGATGGCGCCGAGCGTGCCGCCCCACAGCGGCGAGACGGCGCCCGCCTCCTGCCCGGCTGTGACGGTTGCGTCGTAAACGTTGGCATCCGCCCCAAAGATGGCCGGCGCTTGCTCCTCTAGGCCGCTACGGAATGATGCCTGGCTGCCAAAGAGCAGGAAGGCAAAGACGATCAACAGCGCGACAATGCCGATCCAGAAACAGTACTTCTGGATGCGCGAGTACCACTTCATGCCGATGGCGATATAGAACGCCACCAGCGCGCACATAATGACCGCCGTGACAAAGAGACCGAGAGGCGTCTGGCTGAACCACAAGGCAGCCTCCTGGGCACCCAGGATACCCAGCAGCGGGGTGAAGAACAACTGGCGCAACATGTCGGCGTAGAGGGGCACCCACAGCCAGAGGATGAACCACCAACCGGTGACGGCCAATACAAAGCCGATGCCCCCACCCAGGATGCGGCTCTGCCAGACATAGTCGCCACCGGCGCGGGGCATCACCGCGATCAGTGCGGCGTAGACAATCACCTCAAAGATGATGAACACTGCACTTATAATGAGTGCAGGAAGCAGCCCGCCATCCAGGTAGTACATCTGGCTAAAGATGTACAGGCCCAAGGTGATGAGGTTGATGGAGAAGAAAGCGTAGATGAAGGCGTCAAAGACTGACCACGAGCGGACTAGTCCCGTTGCCTTGCGTAAGAACAGCGTCGATTCTTTCTCTTGACCCATTTCTGTGTTCTCCTTTGCTCCATTTGCGTGTTGTCACGATGTTTGTGAGAACTTCCAACTGCTGGGCACAAACAGAACTCTCGTACTGGTGGTCACCTCCTTTCCCCTGCGCCCCCGATTAGCCGGTTGTCAATATATAACTCTTGA
>JASFLR010000252.1:0-5565 GCA_050117995.1 Anaerolineae bacterium | reverse complement strand
GTTCACGTAGGGGCTCTCTGGAGAGACCCGAACGTCTGTGACGATGAGATCTGGCAGCGCGTCAGGGGATCGCGGGCTGGCCTCAGTATAGCCCGGCGGGGGCACCGCAGCAGTCGCGGTGGGACGCGGGCTCACCGGTGACTGGGCAGCGCCGAGGCCGCCCCCACCAATCATCGCAACTGCGAGTAGAATAGTCAGACAAGCCAAGCCTACAAGTACTCTCTTCATGATCCTCCTCCGTGAAGCCTAACTGACATGATTTCTCAAGTAGAGGAACAAATAGCAGGGGACACCCCAGCCGGCATCATGCCAAGCCAGGCGCTCCCTGGTAAAGACCTATGTTTTTGGATAGCCGAGTCCTCGGGCAGTACTTGCCCTATCCCGGCAAACCTCGCAGCCGCAGCATCCGGAAAACGACCAATAGCGCGGCCAGGGCAAAGCCCCAAAGAATGAACAAGCCCCACCCTGCACCCGTATCCGGGATCTCGTCCGCAGGCGTGGGGGTGGCTTGGGGGGTGACCGACGGTGTCCCCGGACCCGGCGTCAAGGTCGGCAGCAAGGTGATGGTGGGCGACGGTGTGCTGGTCGCCGTCCCTGGCACGGGCGTGTTTGTCCGCGTCGCCGGCGGATTGGTGGCAGCAGGCGCCTTTGTCGGCGGGATCGGAGACACTGTCACCGCAGGCGTGACCGGTCGCAGCGTTGGAGAAGGTGCAGCGGTCGGCGTCTGGGTCGGCGTGAGCGTGGGCGAAGGCGTGAAGGTTGCTGTAGGCGAAGTGGTCGGTGTAGCTGTGTTCGTGGGCGTTGGCGTATCCGTAGGCTCACCTTGAATCAACTCAAAGAAGGCCTCAGCCTGGGTTACCCCCTGAACCGCGTACACCGAGTGAATACCCGCCGTGGCATAGGGAGGCTGAGTCGGTGTATCGAATAGGAACAAGAACGTCCCCTCGGTACTGACGTCGGCCTGACCCAGTTCCAGACCCGCCCCGTCCACAGCGTCCCAGAAGAAGGTGATGGCTGCGCCTGGCGTCCAGAGTGCTCCAGAAGCCGCGACCTCGGTAGCATCACCAGCTATCCCCTCGACGGGAGTCAGCTCAACGTAAGGCGCAGTGGTAGGCGTTGGACGCGGCGTCGGATCTTCCTGAAACCTAAGTGCCCCCGCCGGTCTAACCACGACCAGTACCAGAAGCGCGATCATCCCGACCAGCCCCGCGATTCGCATCGGGAAATTCGATCTCTTCATGGTTTCCCCCTATCTCTGTCCCGGGGATCTACCCCCGACAGACAGACCACAACGCTGAATCTGGTCTCCAAGAATCACCGGTTTCCATGGAGATCCGTCGGCTAAACGCCGATTCCACCCTTCATCAACGTGGCGATCAGCAATACCCAAGAATCTACGCAACTCTCAAGACCGGAGAATCCGTCAGGCGCCGCGAATCCACCCTAACGGTGCCTCCAATCAACCCTGATGTACTGAATGGCGTACGGACTTTCGCATCCAGCACTGGTCTCCCACCAGTACTGCATGGACCGAGCCACTCCGCCCTTGAAAACCTGGACATAGAGCTTGTCCGCCAACGGCCCGTCCCAGAACTTGAATCGATAATAGCCGTTCACGTCAGTATACGCGAAGTCCTGCCAGCCGTCATCATTCCCCACACGCATCTGCACATCGGGCTCTGGCAAGCCGTTGGCCCCAAGCACGTAGCCGTCAACCCACGTCGCCTCGCAGTCAGGCCGCCCGCCAGCCGGTCCGCTTGATGTCGGCCCAAAGGCGAAATAGGGAACAGGCGTCGGGGTCGCCGTCGGCCTCGGCGGTCGAGGCTTCCTGGTAGCGGTCGGGGGCACTGGAGTGTTCGTGGCAGTAGCCGTCGGCGTCCAGGTCGGCGTAGGTGTAGCCGTATTGGTCGGCGTGGGCGTCGGCGTCCACGTGCTCGTCGGCGTGGGCGTTGCCGTCTCCGTAGGTGTCGGAGTGCTGGTCCACGTATCCACCGTTGCCGTAGACGGGAGCGCTGCTTCCTGCGTCGGCTCGGGCGTCGGTGGTGGGAATGGATTAAAGATGACATACGGGTTAATGTAGATGGCCAGGTAGCAGAGGATCACCAAGGCGATGACCACCACTACGATGACTGTTGCCACTTCGAGGGTACGGTCGTCAAATCGATCGAACATGGAACGACTCCTTTATCGCACTAGGCACAGTCGTCAAGGCGACTGCAGGGATTGCCCGTATTCATCCCCAGGGCTGAGAAAGAAAAGCAGGTCTCCATCGTCATGCTGAACGTCCACATATAACTGATCGACAGTCTGCGACGAGATCAAGTCTCTAGCTGCATCTTTTAGCTTGTCGGCAAGCTGCTCGGCAGGATAGTTGGGATACCGGCCCAGCCGCCCATCAAGGAGCACTTGCCTTCGAACTGCATAGCTGCCCGGACCAATTAGCGTCGCATCAGGCAGCGAGGTCACCAGATCCTCGTAGTCAAAGAACAGCCCTTCCCAGGCCTTGCTCAGTTCAGATTGAATCTCAGCCAGCGCCATCTCCCAATCAGGCACCAGAGACATCCCAAAACCACCCGAGGCGACCTTGTACTTTCGCATGAGCCAGCGGACCATCTGCTGGTTCACTGCGATGCGTCTATTCGGTTGCGTAGTCGACTCTAGCTCGCGCTGGTAAAGAGCGAGTTTGGCTGAATCCTCAGCCTTCAAAGCCTCAGCCAGGCTCTCTACCAGGTCCGCGGGTGGCGCCTCCCCCTCCGATAGCGGTTCGAGAAGATCAAAGGCAGCCTGCCGCCGAACTTCCTCCAAGGCTCCCACCTCTGGGGATGAGATCGCAATCTCCTCCTGCATCAAAGCAGGCACGCTGCCAGGTGATACGGGGGGATGAGGCGTCGTCTGCTGGTCAAGCTCAATAATCGCAGCATGGCTCTCTTCTGCTCTCTCGTCAGCACCAGTTTGGCGATAAGCAGTCTCCAACGCACCAAGCAAATCCCGGCGATTGGCCATCTGCAAAAAGGGGCTCTGAGCTGCAATCAAATAAGCTTGATCGTACGCCTCCAGTGCCCGATCCTCCTCTCCCAGCACAGCCCATCCCCTGCCGCTCGCGAGCAGCGCATCAGCCCTAGCCGGGTCATTCAGATCAGGACTCAACACCGCCGTATCCTCGATCTGCTGAAGCGCAAGAGCTGAACGTTCGGGCAACTCCGCATCAGCAAAGAGCCCGCCAAGAAGGATCAGACGCCCGATCCGCTGTGCGTCGGTCAAGTCCATGCCAAATGCCAAGGCAGCGAAGGCTGTCTCCAGGTCGCCATTGTCAATTGCTGCATCCACGGTGTCCAATTCCGACGCGCCAGCCAGCGGATACAGGGCAAGATCCGGCGCAATCTCCTCAGGCAGGATGGCAAGGATGGGGTCATGCCAGCCGACGCTCCGTGGCTGTCGCTGCGACAAGAGCATGATCACCACGGCGGCGATAGCTGCCACTAGCAAAAGCCCCACCACCGCTAGAAGGATCCAAAGCCTTCTACCCTGCAACGAGCGCCGCATTGCACCTCCGTCTATGTTGAGAATTATACCAGAAAGTTGCTGGCTTGTCTACTCGCCGACAAAGCGCTCGATTGTCGCCGCGTCTCTCTTTTCAGCCAGCCATTGGTCAAAGACAGCAAGCCGGAGATCCAATTGCATCTCGGGTGATAGTGGGTGTGCTTCGTCCCGCTCCACCAACTGGATGATGTGATACCCCTCGCCGAGCTGGATCACAGCACTGATCTGGCCAGGCTGCAGCCCGAAGGCTGCGTTTTCAAGCTCGGGTGCAACCAAGCCGCGGGGAAACCACCCCAAATCTCCTCCATTATCCCTGGTAGCCTGGTCCATCGAGCGTTCCCGCGCAAGTGCCACGAAATCGGCGCCCTCTTGAAGCATTGCGCGGATCTCTAGGGCCGCCTCTTCGCTATCCACCATAATGTGCCGGACGTGAACCTGCTCCGCTTCGCTTCCTACCTCAGCTGTGACCGTCTCCAGCACACGCTGCGACAGTATCGACTGGCGGAGCATCTCTTTGTAGTCCTCTTGCGTCAGGCCAGTAACTTGCAGCCACTCCTCGAATGCCGCCTGACCGCCTCCGGACTCGATATCCGACTGAACCTGCGCCTCCAATTCCTCATCGGCTAGCGTGACACCTAGAGATGCCGCCTCCTGCTCAATGATCGCAGTATCGATCAGCCCCTCCAGCACATCCCGGCGCGCATCGCTGAGGTACTGCTGGCCTTCTGCCGTGTTGCGATCAATGCCCTGATCAAATAGTGCTTCTTCGAATTGGGTGACCCGCTGCTCATAGTCAGCAAGAAAAACGTACTGCCCGTTTACAGTTGCGGCCAGGGGTGCCGGAGGCGTCGCCGTCGGCGTAGCTGTCGGATACTCGACGGTGGTGGCTGAAGCAAGAGGCTCCTGGGTAGAGACTACGACGGCATCCTGCTCTGTGGGCGGAGAGGTCCCTGTCTCCCCCAGGGGAGATGCACTTTCGCCACCACATCCCGCAAGCAGCAGCCCCAAGAGGATGACCAGCCACCAAGTTACCTGTCTGATCCTCGACATAGAACGCGAATCCCTACACTTTGTGAGGTACTCTGTGCGATCCGTAATATCTAGCGTCATTCTACTACACTTCACAGTTTTGTCAATGGTCAACATGGCGAATTATACCTGCGAATGCGGAATCACGCAAGTCTGTGCTGATGGCCTGATGGCCAAGTCCAGGACATGCTGCAATCGCGTTGGCAGCAGGGTGCAGGAGGGACACTCCCCCTTGAGATTATCCGGGCAAGGCTCTTGAGCGACCCCGGAGTTCTTTCTCCAGAGTCGCTCTCACCACCTTCTCCACCGCCGGACACACTGCAAACTCGGTGGCACTGCCAATCCGTTGGGAGTAGTTGCGCCGCGCAAGCCCCACTTTACTTCTCAAGACCGAGGGCGTTGATCAACTCAGCTCGCCTGAAGTCAATGACTATCTTCCCGTCTATGTCAAAGACAGGAGAGACGAGATCGCCGCCGGTCCACTCTCGCACCTGGGCCTCTGCAGAAGGTGTGGCACGCACGTTCACCTCGACATAGGGTACGCTGTTGCGATCAAGGAAGCGGCGCGCTAGCCGGCAATCGATACAGCCAGGCCGGCAGTAGAGCGTCACCGACTTTTGGCCGGTTGGTTTTGCTTCCGCAGGTTGTTCCGCTTCAGCCGGTGTCTCGGGGATGATCGCATCAGGCTCCAACTCGCGCAGAACCTTATATATCTCCTCATTGTCTGGCAGGTCATCGATGTCGTGGATGTCCACGTAGCGGACGATACCCTTCTTATCCACAACGAACAACGCTCGCTCCGACCTGCCTTCTTCCTCACGAAACGCCCCATACTTCTTTGCCACGGCGCCATGCGGCCAGAAATCACTCAACAAGGGGTAACTAATCCCGCCCAGACTCTCGGCCCATGCCTTCAAGGTAGGGATATGGTCCACGCTGATACCCAGTACCTGGGTATTGTAGCCTTCGAACTTGTTCAACTCAAGCTCGTACGAA
>JASFLR010000251.1:0-5583 GCA_050117995.1 Anaerolineae bacterium | reverse complement strand
CTTTGAGCTCGATGACGTCCCTGTCGTGCAGACCGTGGTCGCGCCCCACCATCTGCCCATCGTGGGTGGCGCTGCCCCAGACGCGGGCAGATTTCAGGTTCTTGACAAAGTCCTGGTGGACCTGGGCGGCGAATTCGCCGACGGTGCCTCCTCTTTTCAGGACAAAGGGTGCGGTGAAATCGGGCTCCTTGCCCGGGGGTTTGGCAAAGACGCGGATGACGTCAAGTTGTTCGAACACGGCTTGTTTCATCTCTTCCACACGGTGACCTGTGGTGGCAGAGACGGGAAGGATGGGTAGCTGCGCCTCCAGCAGCTCGCACAGGACCTCGAAATCCTCGTCGCAGCGCTCGTCATCGCACTTGTTGGCCAATACCATCATGGGGACAAAGGTGGGCCGCCGGCCCTCAAAGGGCTGGCTAGCAAGGTGATCGGGCAGTATACGATTGTTCTCCAGGAGGGCCAATGAATCCTCTAGTTGCTGGATCGGGAATCCCTGGAGGTCGACGACGATCAGGATCAGGTCTGCGCGGCGGAGCAGGTTCAGCATCTCGGGGTCGACAAACTCCTCGTTGAGCGGTGGTGTGTCGATCAGTTGGATCTGGACGTGCTTGAACTCCATCATGCCGGGAGTTGGCGTCCAGGTAGTGAAGGGGTATTCGGCAACCTCAGGTGTGGCGTTGGTCAGCGCTGCGACGAGGGCTGATTTGCCCACGTTGGGCTGACCGACGAGCACTACCTGTCCGATGCCCTCCTTGTCGATATGGTAGGGGGATAGCTGCTTGGTGCTCGTCGTTCGCGTCTGGGAAGCGCTCTTGAGCTTGGACAGCTTTCGCCGTAGATCGGCCCGGAGGTGGTCGGTGCCCTTGTGTTTGGGGATCAGGCTGATATACTCCTCGAGGGTAGAGACCTTTTCCTCGATGGATTCAGCCTCGCGAAATCGATGCTGTGCCTCAAGGGCTTCGGGCGGTAGATTCAGTGGCATAGTTTTCGGCTGCCTGCTCCTTATGGAAGCAAGTATACGAGAAAATGGCAGCGACGTCAAGTGATCTGCGCGGGTACCATAGGGCGACCGCGTTTGTCTTGTACCTGCCCGTTCGGCGCTCCCGCGCACTCGATTCGATATGCTTGTCTTTGCTGAGAAGTTCGCAACTCATTGCCTTCGTCGCCGCCTGGTGTCCAAGCAGGCAATCTCGAAGCTGAAACGGCCTCAGGACAAGCCTCCAAATACGTCGCGCCAAGGTCAAAAGACAGATCTCTCTGCCCTGGCCCAAGTGGTTGGATTTGCCTGTCAGTAGCTGGCTGTTTGCCTGTACCTCCGTTAGTGTGCTCGACGATAGCGATCAATCGCCGTGGTTGCTTCGTCGATGGAAAGTCCGATCAGGCGGGAGCATAGATCAGAGGAGTGCATGTGTGTCTGAAACGAGTTCCAGTCCGCGAATGCTTTGCCCGTGAGCACGGAGCAGTCGAGAGAACCGGCCTCGCTTCTGAATCGCGTCAAGATTCTTCCTGTTACAGCGTAAGGATCGTCTGGCTTGTCCAAGTCACTGGTGCGCAATTTGCGAAGACCAATCAACATATCCAGGTATGCCTGTACCCAGGAAGCCTCACGGAGGTCTTGCCACATGAGTGCACTGAGAGGCATGATTGCCCCGACCAAGGCACCGCAAGCGCCTCCTCGTAACCCAACACCGCCATCAAAGACCACAGACACCCGCTCCATCAGTTCGTCGCCAACGTTTGTTCGCTTTCTGACTTCCTCCAGGACGGTGCGGGCACAATGGACCGGGGAGGTAGTCTCGTGCGTTAGATTGCCCTTGGCTGCGGGCAGGTCATCATCTTGCCGATCGTATAGGTATTGCATCGCCTGGTTGATGTGGGATAGACATCCGAAGAACCGGTCGGGGGGGATCAGGTATCTCAGAAAGCCCGACAGCGTCCAGAAGTCGACGCCGGCCCTTTCTCGGCAAAATACTGTGCCGTATTGGTCCCTGAACCAGTCTACATAATCACCGACAGTGGAGAGCAAGTCGACTTCTGCAGCAGTGCCGTCTTCACGGAGGGCTTCGTCGTGCATAAGTGCCAGGGCCATGGCACCGCCAATGACAACGCCGCACGTAGAGCCAGACGCAACCAGGCCTCCCGCCAGGGCAGCGGAAGACTTGAGCAGTGTGTCATCTCGCGCCGGCATCATATCCTGGGCTACCTGTAGCGTCGATTCTGGGCAGTTGAAGGTTCTCAGAAGGTTGCGGGAGGCCCTCCTCCCCCAGTATCGTTTCGGTCTTTCCTGCATATCATTCCCCATTGATGACTCCTTTCCATTTCCCTGCGTTGGCTGTGTGACCGAGCGAGCCTGCCAGTAGACCGCCGGCTGCCCTCTAGGGAAGCCTTGCCGCGATACCAAGACACTCGTTTCTCGCACAATGGGTGGGACGGGGGAAAGAACCTGGCCCATGCCAGGTTGCCCACGGCACGTGCTAGGAATCTCGGAGTAGCGTCGATGTGATGGCTCATTCGGCAAGACCTCGTGCATTCGCATTATAGGACACGACCTTCATACTGTCAAGGGCTCTCGTGCGATTGCATAGGGCCCCGTCAGAATCTAGCTCTCGCCGGGCCACAGCTCGGCGGGAGGGCGTGGGCCACAGCCCACGCCGAGCAGGAGGGGAGATTTTTCTTGTAGTTGAGGGGATTCACTCCCCTCGCGGGTTACGGCGGATGGCTTTGACGAGGCCCTTGCGGGTTTGGTGAGGAGGGTAGGGGTGCCCGGCCTGAATCTTGCAGACTGGGCACCCCTGCAGGCTGGTCAGGTGCTACTCGGCGACCGGCAGGTAGAGGTCAAAGACGAAATCTTCTTCGGGAATGCCAGGCTGCGTGAGGAGCTCCTCCAAGCACTCGCACCAATGGGCAGGCTGCTTGTACTCGCTGTCCTCAAACCAGAGGACGAGTCTGCGCCATGTCTCAGTGATGGTGCTCAGACCCTCGCAGTGGGTGACTGCATATTCCCGGGAAGGGATCTCTTTGATCGTGATCTCGCCGCTGGCCTCGACATCGTCGCCGACGGTGATCCACTGCTCGTAGCCATAGTTCGGGCTACCGGGCGATGGATTAGGGTTGTTGAATCCGAAGAACCGGGCTTGTTTGGTGTCGATCCCCTGTGCCTTGGCAAAGGACAGGATCTTGTCCCAAGCCTGTTCTTCGGGATTCGTGCCGAATCCGTGGGCGGAGGCCACACGCATCGGCTCCATTTGCACAATTCGTACTTCTAGCTCGCTCATCTTGCGTTCCTCCTCATGATGCTGATGGGACTATTCTACCACACAATAGTTGACATCCAGTGTCAGGATTTTGTGATAGAATGGAAAAGAGTACGTGATTCGAGGAGGTTTGCTATGCGCGCTGACCGGCTGCTATCGATCATGATGCTGCTCCAGGCCCGGGGGCGCATGACGGCTCAAGTGCTGTCAGAAGAGTTAGAGGTCTCGGTCCGTACCATCTACCGGGACCTGGATGCCCTGAGCATGGCAGGAGTCCCTGTCTATGCCGAGCGGGGGCCAGGGGGCGGGTGCGCACTGCTGGACAGCTACCGGACGACGCTCACCGGGCTGACCGAGGATGAGATGCGAGCGTTGTTCATGTTGAGCATTCCCGCGGCACTGGCGGAACTGGGCGTGGACCATGAGTTGAAGGCGGCCCTGCTGAAGTTGTCGGCTGCGCTACCCACCACACGCCGTCACGTGGAGGAACGGGTTCGCCAGCGCATTCACCTGGATTCGGAGGGATGGTTCGAATCCAGGGAGGCGGTACCCCACTTGCATACGATCCAGCAAGCGCTGTGGCAGGACCGGCGGCTACGCATTGTCTACAAATTGCGGTTCGAGGCTCAAGCAGAGTGGGTGGTGGCACCCTACGGGCTTGTGGCCAAGGCCAATATCTGGTACCTGGTGTGCGAACGGAAGGGGTCGATCCGCGTCTACCGGGTATCCCGGGTGCTGGATGCACGCATAGTGGACGAGATCTGCGAGCGGCCTGCGGATTTTGACCTGTCTGCGTTCTGGCAGGATTGGTGCGCTGTGATTGAAGAGAACCGGCCCACCTATCCTGTGACCGTTCGCGTGTCGCCAGAACTCGTCCAGTGGCTCCCGTATTATTGGGGAAAGACGATCGGCGAGGCGCTCACACGCTCTGCCGATCGGGCAAGTGTCTCGCAACCGGATGGTGAGGGCTGGGTCACCTTGACCCTCCCGTTTGAATCACTGGAGGACGCACGGGATCGGATCTTGGGCTGGGGTCGTGCCATCGAGGTGCTCGCACCGGTCGCGTTGCGGTGCAGCGTGCTGGACCACGCCGAGCAGATCGTGCGCTTGTATTCGGATCGAAGTTCAGTCGAGTAGGCTGCTAGTGCGCGGTTGGGGTTGGCGATTTACACAAACGAGACCGCCGGGGGCTCGAGTGAGACGCAGCCCCCGGCGGCATTCGTTGTGCAGATCAACAGGATTGCTTGGGCGTGTAGGCCCTATTGTACGCCGAGCAGCTCCACCTCAAATACCAGCGTGGCATTGGCCGGAATGATATTCCCGGCCCCTTGCTCTCCGTAGCCCAGGTCAGGGGGGATTACCAACTGGCGCTTTCCCCCCACTTTCATGGTGGAGACGCCCTCATCCCAACCTGCGATCACCTGGCCCATGCCGATCTGGAAGGTGAATGGCTGTCCTCGGTCGAGAGAGCTATCGAACTTGGTGCCATCCTCGAGCCAGCCGGTGTAGTGAACGGTTACGCTCTGGCCTGCCTCAGGCGAGGCGCCGTCGCCAACCACAAAGTCAGTGTACTTGAGCCCGCTTTCTGTTGTCACGTAGTCCTCCTCCTCAACAGTCGCCGGATTGTCTGGCGACCCTTCCTGGATTGAAATCAGCTCCACCTCGAAGGTCAGGGTTGCATTGGCCGGGATAGAGGTTCCGGCGCCCTGCTCACCGTAGCCGAGATCGGGGGGGATCACCAACTGGCGTTTGCCGCCGACCTGCATAGTAGCGACGCCCTCATCCCAGCCGGCGATCACCTGGTTCATGCCGATCTTGAAGGTGAATGGTTCGGCACGATCGAGGGAGCTGTCGAACTTGGTGCCATCCTCAAGCCAGCCGGTGTAATGGACGGTGACGATCTGGCCAGTCTCAGGCGTCGCACCCTCGCCAACGACAAAGTCGTAATACTTGAGCCCACTCTCGGTCGTTGTGTAGTCTGCGTCATCCAGAGTCGTTGGTGCATCTGGCGCCCCGGCCTGGACTGATACCAGCTCTATCTCAAAGATCATCGTCGAGTTAGGCGGTATCACCCCGTCATCAGTGCCGCTCTCCCCAAAGGCCAGTGCCGGGGGGACAACGAGCTGGGCCTTTTCGCCCTCAGTCATCAGGGCAACGCCTTCATCCCAGCCCTGGATAACCATTGACTGGCCCAGGGCAAAGGATATCGGTTGGCCACTGTCGTAGGAATTGCTGAGCTCGGTGCCATCCTCAAAGTTTGCGCGATAGTGGATGGTTACGACATCGCCAGGCTCGGGCGCGGGGCCATTACCCGGTTCGATCTGTGTGT